>CAJKFZ010000189.1 GCA_905199285.1 uncultured Ruminococcus sp. | reverse complement strand
AAACTGACTCCAAATTAGCAAAGACCGCTTACATCGTGTAGGCGGTCTCTTTTCGTGTATATATATATTTAATTTTGAGCTTTCTTTTCTTGGCTGAAAGTACCTTGCAGAGAACATCGTCAACCCCGTCGGTATATCTGCCTTGTGCTATCAGGCTGTTCTTCAAACGGATAAGTGATTGTATCACTCTGCTGTATTCGTCATCATTAAGATAGATATGGAACTTTTCTTCTCTCACAGTCGCTTCCTCCATTCATTGAATTTTGCTCTGATTACCGAAACATCTGCTTCGACATCAGAATAAATAAAGATATGTACGCTTTTGAAAACTGCTTTTACTCTGTCGGAATATTCCGCTTCCGTTTCGGTTGTCTTAAAAGGGAGTTTTACGAGTTTTATATTTCGTTGCTTGCATAAGTGGCTTTTGAGAACCTCCATCTGTTCTGAGCCACTCGTAAATTCTATCGCCAGCTTTTCTGACGGAATGTAGGTTTCAAGTGGTATTCCTAATAGTTTATCCGAACCGAGCTGAACCTTTAGTCCTTTTTTATTTGCGTAATAGGCAACAGCCAAGCTGGGGAACACGGAGCGATATTCGCTTTCGCATACGGTGCATTTTCCTTCAAGAATTGTTCTGTCGCTGATTTTTGCTTTCCAAGAGTGTCCGAGTGAACATTTCCACCACACACTTTTCATCGACTTTCTTGATACTTGTGTCGGGAGCAGAGAGTTTTTTTCATAATCCCATTCAGCAAGCAGTTTCCTGTCCGTTGTGGCTAAATCATTGTATCCTGCAAGAACCGCCCTGTCCGCACAAACCGGGCATACTGTTCCATTTACACGGGCATTGATAACGGACTTCCACTCATTGCCGCAGGTCTTACACTTCCACCAAACATTGCGTCTTGATTTTGCGTTTACCTCATCAGGTAATAGAGGATAATTTCTTTCTGACCACTCGGCGGCAAGGTCAGGGTGCGTAGTCGCCAAGTCATTAAATCCTTTGAGCAATGTATATCCACTACAATACGGACATCTGCTCCCACCAGAACGGGTTGAAATAAGAGTGTGCCACTCGTTTCCGCAATCATTGCATTTCCACCAAGCCTTACTGTTTGCAAAGGCTGTCACCATTGTAGGCAGCAACGGAAGATTTCTGTCAGACCATTCAGCAGCAATATCGGGATACTGTGAAGCAAGGTCATTGAACCCTGCAAGGACTTTATTATGTGAGCAGTATGGACAGCCTGTACCGTTTATCGTTCTGCTTTTAACGCTTGCTTCCCATTCGTGTCCGTGTTTGCATTTCCAAATAATCTTCTTATGAGAAGCGACAGAAACCTCGGTGGGTTTTAATTCGTTCTTTTCAGACCACTCTTGAGCCAGCAGGGGCTTCAATGTGGCTAAATCATTGATACCCTCTATTACTCTCGCTCCTGAGCATATCGGGCATTTCTCGCCCTTTGAGCGAGCTTTGACGCTCGTTTCCCACTCGTGTCCGCAAGCACCTTTCCACCACACTCTTTTATTTGAACCGAAGGTTATCTTATCCGGCGTCAGCGGTAAATTCTTCTCTGACCATTCAGAAATAAGCTCCGGGTGAACGCTTGCTAAACTGCCCGTCATAGTACAACCACCCCTTCCTCTGTGATTATCCCCATTATATTGAGAAAATCGGAATTGGTGTAGTTTGCGATGTAGCCCGAAAACTATGAGAAATGAAAGAAGCTCCTGAAAAGTCGTAACTTCTCAGGAGCTGTGTGAAACTCAAAATTATGCGATTTTTTAGTCCCTGCACCGTTTTCAGCACCGATTGGTGTAAATTTGGTGTAAAGAGGTAAGTTTATACGGTTTGGAAAGTCCCGAAACCCGCATAAATACTGGTTTTTTTCGACTTTTACTTGTCGAGGGGCTTCATTGTCGGGAAGAGCAGAACATCTCTGATCGAAGCGCTGTCTGTAAGGAGCATAACGAGTCTGTCAAGACCGAAGCCAAGACCTCCCGTTGGAGGCAGACCATATTCAAGAGCAGTTACGAAATCTTCATCGACCTCTGCATTTGCTCCCTGAGCACGTTTAGCCTCAACCTGCTTTACAAAACGCTCCTTCTGGTCGATAGGATCATTAAGTTCTGAGAAAGCGTTACCCATCTCACGACAGTAAATGAAGTATTCAAAACGTTCTGTAAATGCCGGATTTGAAGGCTTTCTCTTTGCAAGCGGAGAATTTTCAACCGGATAATCGTAAATAATAGTAGGCTGAATAAGTTTATCCTCAACAAAAGCGTCAAAAAATGCGATAAGAACATGACCTTTAGTTGCAGACTCACCTTCGTCCACTTCAATGCCTTTTTCCTTAGCGCAGGCACGGGCAGCAGCGTCGTCTTCCCAGTCGTTATAGTCGACTCCAGCATACTTCTTAACGGACTCAACCATTGTAAGACGTTCCCAAGGCTTACCGAGATCGATCTCCACTCCCTGATAAGTGATCTTAGAAGTTCCGCATACATTTTCAGCGATAGTTCTGTACATATTCTCAATAAGATCCATCATACCGATATAATCGGTGTATGCCTGATACATTTCAACCGTAGTAAATTCGGGGTTGTGGGAAGTATCCATACCTTCATTTCTGAAAATACGTCCAACTTCGTAAACTTTTTCAAATCCGCCGACAATAAGACGCTTTAAATAAAGCTCGGTCTCAATTCTGAGATACATTTCCATATCGAGAGTATTATGGTGAGTGATAAAAGGTCTGGCGGCAGCGCCGATTTCCAGCGTATGAAGAACAGGAGTATCAACCTCAATATATCCAAGATTATCGAGGTAATTTCTTACTTCGCTTATAATGCGGCTTCTCTTCACAAATGTGTCCTTAACATCAGGATTTACGATAAGGTCAACGTAACGCTGACGGTATCTCATATCCTGATCTTTGAGTCCGTGCCACTTTTCAGGCAGAGGAAGGAGGGACTTTGAAAGAAGTACGATGTTGTGGGCATGAACAGAGATCTCGCCCTTTTTGGTTCTGAAAACAAATCCCTCAACACCGATGATATCGCCGATGTCCCATTTTTTCTTGAATTCCTTGAAGAGATCTGCTCCTACATCGTTGGAACGGATATAAACCTGAATGCGGTCTGAGCCGTCACGGAGATCAATAAAGTTAGCCTTACCCATATCTCTCCAGCTCATAATACGTCCTGCAATTCTGACAGTTGATGCGTGAAGAGCCTCTATTTCAGCATTTTTCTTCTCTTCATCATCTCCGCAGGCAGCAATTATCTCAGCTTCCTTTGCTTCATATTCAGCCTTATAATCTGCTGCATGACCGGTAACGTCAAACTTTGTTATCTGATACGGATCTTTTCCAAGCTCTCTTAAATTAGCAAGCTTATCAAGACGGTCTTTTTTGAGAATATTTATATCCTGTTCAGCCTCAGCAGCCTGACTGGAATTATTTTTAAGATTTTCGCTCATTTTATTAAACATCCTTTCAAGGGGAAAATTATTTTGAAATCTCCATTATTTCAAACCGAAGCTCGCCTGCCGGAGCGTCTACGAGGAAAACATCTCCGACTTTTTTCTTCATAGCAGCCTTACCGATCGGAGACTCGTCAGAGATAAGACCTTCTCTTACGTTTGCGTGATTTGTTCCGACAATAGTAAAGGTTTCGATCTTTCCAGTATCAACACGCTTGATAGTTATTTTTGAACTCATACCAACTTCATCAACCGAGATATTTGAATCTTCAACTATCTCAGCGTTATCAATGGTATACTGAAGTTCTGCGATCTGAGCTTCGAGAATAGCCTGTTCGTTCTTTGCTTCATCGTATTCGGCGTTTTCAGAAAGGTCTCCGTAGGAACGGGCAACTTTCAGTCTTTCAGCAACTTCCTTACGTTTATTGATTTTAAGGTCATCGAGTTCTGCAACGAGCTTTTCGTAGCTTTCTCTGGACATCTTTTTTATAGCCATTTAAATGCACTCCTTATAAAAATAAATTTTAAAGCATTACATATTATTATAATATATTTCCATTAACTTGTCAATAGACAGAAAGCTTATTTTCACTATCTTCCGTTAAGTTTTAGTCTGCTAACAAAGTGTCTTTTTCCGGTCTTTCCTGTCATGTCAACAGCATTTACTGTTTATTATGTTTATTAAGAGGATATTTCTCCTTTGATTTCCTGCTGAAAGGAATTATTTTCGTTTGAGGATTATACCTAAATCATTACAGATATCCCCTTGTCAGAGAGTTAAGGGGACGCGTCCTCTTTATAATAAGAATAAATCTTGCTACTCTGTTAAACAAGATGCTGATGTTGACAAACCACTAAAAAGGAGCTATAATTATTACGGAAAGGAAGTAATTACCAATGAACCCAGAAGTTTTTCAAAAATATGAGATAATAGACGCTCACGCACATATTTTTCCTGAAAAAATCGCCGAAAATGCAACCGTTAATATCGGACACTTTTATGATATCCATATGAACGACTGCGGAATAAGCCGTCGTCTTGTTGAAAGCGGTGATAAGATCGGCGTTTCAAAATACCTTGTCTGCTCAACGGCAACAACTCCGCATCAGATAGCCTCTATCAATCAGTTTATCGCCAATGAATGCGATACTCATAAATCTTTTTACGGTTTCGGAACTACTCATCCGGATTCAGAAAATATTGAGGCTGACATACAAAACATAGAGGAACTCGGTCTGCACGGAGTTAAGCTTCACCCCGATTTTCAGAAGTTCAACGCCGATTCTAATGAAGCTTTTAAAATCTATGAAATTATTGAAGGGAAATTCCCTCTTCTTATTCACTGTGGTGATAACAGATACGATTATTCCGCTCCTGCAAGAATTGCAAATATCCACAAAAACTTTCCGAAGCTGAAGCTTATTGCCGCTCACCTCGGAGGATATCAACGCTGGGACGAAGCTGAAAACTGTCTTACAGGTTTTAAGAACGTCCGCTTTGATATAAGCAGTTCTCTCGCTTTTATTTCACCGGAAAAAGCGCTTCACATGATACGCACATACGGGGTTGAAAACTGCTTTTTCGGCTCTGATTTTCCAATGTGGAGCCATGACGAAGAGCTTCAACGCTTTCTTGATCTCGGTTTAAGCGAAGAGGAAAACCGCCTGATCCTTGCAGAAAATTTCAAATCTTTCCTTGGCATATAATTTAAGGAGCTGTTTTAAACAGCTCCTTTTTCTATAGATTCTTATTCGATATCAGCCAGAATCTTCTCAAAAACAGGAAGATCTTTATCGTAAACTTCCTGCATTTCTTCCTCTTTGGTATAGAGTAGAG
>CAJKFZ010000188.1 GCA_905199285.1 uncultured Ruminococcus sp. | reverse complement strand
ATATTAATTTGTTATAGTATATTTTTTTACTGCTCCTTTATCGGTAATTTCAGCTATTTCTGCGGAATTACTGTCGCTTAAAAGATCTCCGAGAACCGTTATTATGTCGCATTCCGGAATTTTCCCCTGTTCTACAGCTTGTTTTATAGAACCAAAGAGCATTTCTGCATCCGCTTTTTCGAGGATTTTTCCTCCGTTTTCACTGTATGCAACTATACAGGATGGCGAAACTTTCCAATCGTTGAGCAAATATTCAAGCGTTTCGCAGTAACTGCTTTCACCAAGTATAACAAGCTCGGTATATCCGGTAAAAATTGATTTTCCGCTCTTTATCTCCGCTGACTTTTGTACAGAAAAAATATCCTTGCCGGAAGCTGAAACTGAATCTCCGTTGCCCGTAAAAAAGGTGAACGTGAGATTTTTTTCGTTTTCTCCGCTAATCGAAACGGCACGCAGATAATTTTTGTCGTGAACCAGACCACTCGAAGCGCATCCTGTAAGGGTCAAAACAGCTATAGAAGCCGTCAGAATCATCTTTTTCAGCATAACTTCTCCCCTTTCAGCTTTAAACATATTAATTTTATCAGCGGAACTGCAAAAAATGCAGCTATAACTGCTATAGCTATTGCCGTGCTGTACGGAGGTAGTTTTGAGAGCAAAAATGCTGCTCCTATCATTAAAATCAAACTACAGCTGCTCCGGTATTTTGTGAACGAAGGAAAAAGTTCTCCAATAATATATGCCGCAGAGGTCATCTGAACGGCTATCGAAAAGACTGCAAATATTGCAAAAACTATTAAAAAAAGCGAGTCTATACGCTGAGATGCAAACGGTTGTGAGAGCTGCGCCGCTGTAATTACCGGAAAATCAACAACTTTCATTATTCCGCCTGCCACAAGCACAGCAGTTACGGTAACGACTGCCGTTAATACTATTTTCCCGATAAAATATCCTATTGAGTTCTTCAAACGATGTCCTTTGGTCATTTTCAGCAGAACAGCAAAACTTCCAAGACCTCCGCTTAAAACAAATCCGGTGAGCAGTTCATCCAAAAAACTGCGTCCGCTGTCGGCTCTGGTTAGGTTTTTCCAGTTCATATCTGCCGCTGCACTTATTGCAGCAACAAGCAGACATACTGCTCCGACGGCAGCGGCAATAAGCGATGAACGTGCAAGAGATTTCATTCCGGTTGACGAAATATAGAGACAAACCAGCGCTATCAACTCTGATACAAGAAGTTTTCCCCATATTCCGCCTGAATTTTCATAGGGAATATATATGACCTTTGAAGCGTTCCACTGCATTCTGAATAAAAGTCCGCCCCACATTATCAGATAAACAAGATAAAACCAGTTCTCCCACTTACTTTTTTCGCCGCCAAGACATATTACGGGAATCGCCATTATAAATTGCAGAACGATACCAGCCGAAAGTCCAAGGACAGTAACGAGCGACATTTTACCCATAAAACAAAACAGCGTAAAGGCGTCCGTGATGAGAAGCATTGCCGCAAGTTGATTTTTTGTGATATTATTCATGATATTCCTCCACGGTAAAGCCACGATTCTGCATTTTTTTCATGCCGGAACGGATTGCCGTATCTTCCATTCCGCTTTTTGCAAAAGGAGAAAGCGGCGCAGTATAGGGGAATCCGTAATCCTCGGTCGCACAGATATTTGCAAGAACAGCGCAGGCAAGCAGACTTATTCCGAAAAGGCCGAAAATTCCTCCTGCCGCAAGAAAAGCGAATCGAAGAATAGTTACTGCCGGATTAAGTTCCGGTACTGCAAAACCGCTTATAACGGCAAGAGCTGTCATTGTAAGAAGCGGAGTGCTTATCAATCCTGAGCTTACCGCTGCGTCGCCGATAATAAGTCCGCTCACTATGCTTACAGCTCCGCCGACTGGTTTAGGCAGACGGATTCCGGCTTCCCTTATTATCTCGTACATCAGAAGAACGCCTATAGATTCGGTTATTATCGAAAGCGGAGCTTGCTTTTCCGATTCAACAAGCAGCATAAGCATCGTACTGTTGAGAAGTTCGGGATGATGCATGACTATCGCCGCATAAACTGCCGGAAGAAGAACCGAAATAACGAACGCTCCATATTTGATCCATCGTATAAACGTCGCATAATAGGGCTTAAATGAATAATCATCAAGAGTCTGAAAGCTTTCGCAGAATAGTCTGGGAATAACGATCGCAAACGGAACTCCGTCTACAAGCAAAGCGACACGTCCCTCGATAAGCTTAGAGCAAAGCACATCCGGACGCTCTGTTGTTCCCGTTGAACTGAAAAGCTCGAAGTTATCGCTTTCAACAAACGGACGGATATATCCTGTGGAAAGAATAGATTCAAGCTCTATCTTATCGAGAGACTTGCGAATTTTATTCATAAGTCCTTTTGGCACACGATCCTGCATATAGCAAAGACACAGGTCTGTGCGGCTTTTTTCACCCTTCACCATAAGCTCCATAACAAGAGCCGGACTTTTCAGACGCCGACGGATAAGCGACATATTGGTTCGGACAGTTTCAACAAATCCCTCATGTGCGCCCATAATATTTGCTTCACCTGAAGGCTCTTGTATACTTCTTGAGGCATATCCCTGAACTCCGAAGGCAAGCGCTTTGTCTATCTTATCAGCGAGCAGAACGGCAAATCCGGAATTAAGCAGTCTGAAAAGAGTATCATAATCATAAGCTTCCGGACGGTCATTTGAAAGCAGAAGCATTTCCTGAATATAATGAAAAAGCTCATGGGAATCTTTTTTGGCAGATATATTGGTTATCGGTTCAAAAATCAATTCAGTGATCACAGCCGTAGAAACCATGCCCTCACAGCATAAAAGCGCACAGTGAATACCTCCGGAAACGAATTCGTTGATAAGAACATCAGATGAACCTCCGGATATTTCTTTTATTTTCTCAATAGATTTTTTCAAATCAGGTATAATTTTAATGTTTTTCAAGTTATTGTCATTCATCATCTCACCTCCGTATTATTATGTGAGATTTAATTCAGGATATACACAAATGAGCTGCCGTACCTCTGTACAACAGCTCATTAACTCTATTTCTTTTTCCATTTCATAAGGATAAATGCCGTCATTCCGGTAAGGAATATCGTAAGCGCTATCGAAAACCATGTATACGGCATAGGCAGATCGACGGTATTGATTCCGTAAAAAGCAAATATAATATTCGGGATTTCAAGGATTATCGTGATAATAGTCAGTCTCCACATCACCAGATTAAGATTATTTGAGATTATGGAGGAAAATCCGTCCATCATACTCGAAAGGATCCCTGTATAGATACTCGCCATTTCGATAGCCTGTTTCATTTCGATAAGAACATCTTCAAGCAGATCCTGATCTTCATCATAAAGCTTTATAACTCGTCCTCTGAAGATTTTCTCGATAGTAGCTTCGTTCGCTTTCAAAGATGTTGAAAAATATACGAGCGATTTTTCAAGAGCAAGAAGCTGCATAAGAAGCTCGTTTTTCATCGCATCGTGAAGTTCCTGCTCGGCTGCGGATGAAATCTTGTCGATTTGCTTCAGATAAGTAAGAAATAGCGCCGCTATTCTCAGCAAAAGCTGTAAAACAAAACGTGTTTTAAAACTTGGACGAAGATTTCTTATCCCTCCGTGCGTAGCCTCGTTAATTACCTGTATTTCTTTAAGCGATATCGTAAAAACATAATCGTCCGTAATAATAATACCCATAGGTTGTGTGTAGAAATTACGGGTTTTATCGTCATCGACTGTAGAAACCGGAGTATCTATAATAACAAGAGTCTGCTCGTCCTCACGTTCAATACGGGAAGATTCTTCTTCATCGAGTGAAGACTTAACAAATCCGCTGTCAAGACCGTAATCATCTATCAGAACTTTTATCTCCTGCGGAGTTGGATCAACAACAGATATCCAGCATCCGGATGTTGCTTCATCACATTGAGAAAGCTTTCCGTTTTCAGTTATATAAAAATTAATCATTGCACATTTCCTATCCGGACGCAAAAACAGCATCCGAACTGCACTCCTTTCACCAGAATTCCCGGTGAAAGTCAATCCAACATGAGCTTCCGCCGGTTAAGGGGATTCAAATATTAAATTCCCATAAGGGTCAGAACTCATAATACACCTCCGAATAATAATACAAAATTATAAAAGCTGTGCTATTGAAGATAATCCAAAAGCGGCTATAAATATATTATATCAAATTTTTCATAAATTTACAACCCTTTTATACAAAAAATCTCCCCCGTTTTCACGGAGGAGATAATTTTAGTGATTATTCATCATCATCTTTTTTGAGCGAACGTGATACAAATGCTGTTGCTGCTGCGAGAGCGATAACTGCAAGTGAAGCGCCTATGCCCTTTACTCCTGTCTTAGGAGCATTAGTAGATGAAGCCGGTTTAGACTTAGTTGTTGTAGTCTTAGAAACTGGTTTTGCTTTTGTTGTTGTAGTTTTTTCTGTAGCTGTAGTTGTTGTAGTAGTTGTTACTTCATCGCCCTTAACATCAACTGTAGTTGTAGTAGTTGTTGCTGTGTTATGGTCGATATCGATATCTTCTGTTGTAGTTGTGGTGGTGGTCGTCGTAGTTGTTGTTGTAGTCGTGGTAGTTGTAGTTGTAGTTGTGGTGGTAGTAGTTGTTGTTGTCGTCGTTGTAGTAGTTGTAGTTGTTGCTGTAGTGGTGGTTGTTGTAATATCAAGTGCCTCATCGATCATTACTACAGTATCAGTATCAACATCAAGTCCATCAATAGTAACAAGTTTTCCGTCCTTGATCTCGAATTCAATATCTGTTGCAACCTGATATCCCTCTGGAGCTGTAAGCTCATGGAGGATATATGTTCCGTCTACGAGTTTAACTGTAGTTTCAGAAGTTCCTGAAATCCAGATGAGTGAAGCGCCGAAGCCGTTTACAAGCTGTGCGTCTGTTCCAAGCTCAATTGTGCCTTCTTCAAATACGATTGTATTGCCGTCTGCATCAGTACCAGTAAGTGTAAGAGTTGCACCCTTAACTTCGTCACCGTATACATCATGCTTATCGATCTTGATTTCAGCTGTTACAGTAGTGGTAGTGGTTGTCGTAGTAGTTGTTGTGGTGGTAGTAGTCGTTGTTGTTGTGGTAGTTGTTGTTGTAGTCGTTGTTGTAGTTTCTTCTGTAGTTGTGGTAGTAGTTGTCGTTGTTGTTGTCGTGGTCGTTGTTTCTTCTGTAGTTGTAGTAGTTGTGTCTGTTGTAGTTGTAGTGGTAGTAGTTGTTGTTGTCGTAGTCGTGGTAGTAGTTGTTGTTGTGATTGCCTTATCGATCATCTCAACTTCGTTGTCCTTACCTACAATTCCGCCTTCGATAACCTTGCCATCCTTAACCGTAAATACGATATCTGTTTCAGCTATTTCATATCCTTCTGGAG
>CAJKFZ010000187.1 GCA_905199285.1 uncultured Ruminococcus sp. | reverse complement strand
CTTAGATTTTCAGCGTAAAATAAGTCTTTTTTTCTTTATTTCTCGTCAGAATGTTGTTTGTGTTATACTATTTTTGCTCGTTTAAAAAAATGGGTGATAAAACAGGAGGTGCATTAAATGTCAAGACGTGGAGAAAACATATTCAAGCGAAAGGACGGACGCTGGGAAGGCCGCTATAAATCGGGGCTTAACGAAAAAGGAAAGACAAAATATTCATCGGTTTACGCTCGTACATACCGCGAATGTTCGCAGAAACTGCAAGAGGCAATGAGAAAGACCTGCGTTAACAAAAGTTCAATCACTTTTGAACAGCTTTTTGAGCAGTGGCTTGAAAGTAGGAAAAATATCGTTAAAAAATCTACTTATGTGAACTATGTATCACTCTATGAAACTCATATCCGACCTGAATTTGCAGCGCTCAATCCCGATAAAATTACGGTTTTTATGATCAATCAATACATCTCGAAACTTCTTGAATCGGGTGGAACACGTGTTTCAGGACTTTCCGCCAATACTGTTAAGGAAATAGTGATCGTTCTGAAATCTGTTTTCAAATATGGCGAAATTACGCTTAATATTTCAAATCCGGCTAAGAATATTTCGCTCCCCAAAACAGAATTTAAGGAAGTTGAAACTTTCAGCAAAGCAGAAATGGAACGTATCAGAAATTACGCTATAACCGGAAATGTATCGGATTTAGGGATACTTCTTTGCCTGTACACGGGTATGCGAATCGGCGAGGTTTGTGCCTTGAAATGGTCTGATATCGACATGGACGATCAGCTTATTTCGGTGAGTAAAACTTTGTATCGAATAAAAAATCCTGCCGGAAATGATCCCAAAACGCTCGTTGTGATCGACGCTCCAAAAAGCAGGAAATCAACCCGAAAAATTCCTGTGCCGCCTTTTATGATTCAACGGTTAACGGAATTTAAGGAAAAGTGCAAGCCTGAAAATTATTTTCTGACCTGTTCCAATAGGTACATCGAGCCGAGAACTTATCGGGAACGTTATAAGAATTTTCTTATAACGGAGGATATACCCTACAAAAATTTTCACGTTCTTCGCCATACCTTTGCTACGGAATGTATTCGCTGCGGAATCGATGTTAAAACTGTAAGTGAACTGCTTGGACATTCCAATGTAAAAATTACTCTCGACCGATACGTTCATTCTTCAATGGACGACAAACGCCGTCAGCTCCGGAAATTATACGCATTTTGATTTGCATTTCTGGTCGGATTTTTAGTTGATATTTTGTGAATTTTGCCTGTTTTGCATTAATTTATCGGATTTTATCTCCAAATCAGGAGTCAGGGGGATACGATGGAGATTATTACATAATGAAAGAAGGCTATATAAATGGATACAATAATCAAATCATTTGTTTTAAATATTGAAGAAGATTTTTCACCTGAACTTGAAAAGTCTGTTTTTGAAAACTTATTTGAGCAATATGAAAGAGTTATTTTTTCAAGTATTATAACTGCTTTCGGTCTTGATCTGTTTATACAGAATCAACATGGCGGTGATGTTGATACGATTTATAATGTGCGAAAAATCGGCGTTGATTATGAAATGGAATACAAGAATAAACGGAACGAAGCTGATTACGAAAATCGTGGACCATATTCACACAAGGATGTTGAAGGAAAGGGTACGAATTTTCAAAGGATAAAAGCAGAAGCAAGAAATTCGTATGATGAAAACAACAATAATACAGTACAGGACGCCTATGAAGGTAAACCCTTGGGATTTCTCGGAAGAAGTAAAGGGCATCCTACAGATAAAACTGCTGAATTGGATCATGTTATTGCTGCAAATACAGCTCATAATGATAAAGGAAGATTACTTGCAGGATTATCAACCAAAGAGCTTGTAGACGATAAATATAATTTACAATGGACAAATGAGCATCTTAATAAATCTATGAGAGATGATGAAATCCCTGATTACATAGCGAAACATCCTGAATTACCAGATGATGTAAAGAACAGAATGATGAATCGTTATAATAAAGCCAAAGCAGCTTATGAGAAGAAACTTTCAAAAGCATATTATCTTGATTTGAGCAATCCCAACTGTAGAAGATTTTATTTTGATGCTGCTAAGGCTGCCAGCAAAAGAGGATTGCAAATGGGGGCGAGGCAGGTTCTCGGATTCGTACTTACAGAAGTCTGGTTTTGTATAAAAGATAGTTTTAAAACTGCCGGAAAGAAGACAGAAGATAAAATTTCTGCCATCATAAATGGAATTAAATCAGGATTTGAAAGTGCAAAAAGCAAATATAAAGATATTATTTCTAAATTCGGTCAAGGTACTCTCGGTGGAATAATGTCATCCCTAAGTACAACGCTGTGTAACATTTTCTTCACAACCACAAAAAACTTAGCAAGAATAATCCGCCAGGCATGGTCTTCTATTGTTGAAGCAGCCAAGATCATCTTATTTAATCCTGATGATCTATGGTTTTGCGACCGCATGACTGCCGCATTAAAAATCCTTGCAACAGGTGCAAGCGTTATCATCGGAACAAGCATTCAAGAAACACTGCGTACCCAACTGACAGTAGTTCCCGTTCCATTAGCTGATATTATTTCATCATTTGCTGGAAGTCTTTGTACCGGATTACTCACAATAACGCTCTTATTTTACATAGATAACAATCCGTTTGATTCATTCCTGAACAAGGCATTTGATGAAACTATAAAAGACTATAAGCATCAAGCCAAATTATTTAATGATTATTGTGCAAAGCTCAAGAACATAGATATTGAACGCTTTAAACAAGAAACAGAAATTGCCGGAAGATTATCTTCTGCGCATTTTAAGAACGATACAGAACTTAATCAAACACTCAAAAATACAGCAAAATCACTTAATATAGAATGTCCATGGGGTGAACGTTCCTTGGATGATGCTATGAACGACCCTGATTTTCAATTAGTTCTTTAAGGAGGAAATTTTTATGTTACCATTTTTACTTATTCCGCTTGCTATAGGAGTCGGTGCCGGAGGTATGGGCATGGCTTTTAAAGGAGTTGACGATCTCGCAGGCGCAAAAGAATTATTTAAAATTGCAGAAAATTTAGACGAGAAAATTCAAAAACGTTTTAAGGAAACTTCTGAAAATACCCAGCTGCGTCTTGAACAGTTAGGAAAAACTGAACTGAAAATTATAGCCTCTTTCAAACAATTTACTGAGGCTTATGAAAAAATCAAAAATCGACCCGAATTTATTCTCCACGAAATGGATAATAATATTCCGGAATTTAATTTTAAAGAGATAAAACAAGTATCAGTTGCTGGTCATGCACTTTTGGGTGTAATAGGCGGTGTTACGGCAGCAGGTATTTTCGGGGCTATTGCCTCTGCTGGTACGACTTCTACTGTCATGGCATTAGGAACTGCGTCAACGGGAACAGCAATTGCAAGTTTATCTGGTGCAGCAGCTACAAATGCTGCTCTTGCGGCACTGGGAGGCGGAGCTATAGCTGTCGGAGGAGGCGGAATGGCTCTTGGAATGTTTGTTTTAAACTCATTAAGTCTGGGAGCAGGAATGCTTTTTGGTGGTGTAGCTTTTGCTGTTATGGGTAATAAAGTTATGAAAAAAGCTAATGAAGTAATGAATTCTGTTCAGGAAGTTGAAAAAGCGGTAAATGATAATATCAATATTCTTGAAGATATATCAATTACATCTATGAAGCTGAGAAATCACCTGTTGGTTATAAAAAATAAGTATTATATTCCTAATGTTTTAAAGCTCCAGAACCTTGTTCAGAATAATTGTGATTGGAACACTTACACTGATGCAGAAAAATTAATTGTCGAGAATAATATACTGATTGTAAGTATACTAAAAAAACTTGTTGACAGTTCTTTATATAGAGTAACTGAAACAGACAAAGACGGTAATGTTACAAACATTGAACCCAATATTGATGAAGTAAATAAATCTATGAAAGATACTTCTGAAAGCATCAAAAATATGAGAAGAAATCATCAGTTATAATATAAGGAGAGATTTATTATGTCCAAGAAAAAGGAATTTAAGAGAATGGCAGAAGATGCTCGGCTTGAAGCAGGAAAGCTTATGACATCCAAACAAATTGCATCATGCCATACCATTATACATACTTCCGCCATCACTTGTGGGGGCTTAGGATTTATACCTATTCCCATAGCAGATGCTGTTCCTATGTCAGCGGCACAAGTAACAATGGTTATATCACTTGGTAAAGTTTTTGATATAGAATTGACTGAATCTGCTGCAAAATCTATTCTCAGTGCAGCAGCTGCTACATTGATTGGAACAACTATAGCACGTTCTATCTTAAAATTTATACCAGGTATTGGATGGCTTGCAAGTGCAGGTGTTGCTTTTACAGTTACCGAAGCTCTTGGTTGGACTATTGCAAACGATTTTGCTAAACAGTATCGGAAAGACTGTGAAATTCAAAGAGAAAAAGAACGTGCTGAAGAAACTATCAGAATTGAAAAAAGAAAATTTGAGGAAGAAATTGTAAATCATATGAACGAAATGGACGATCCTGATGAATATGATGATATCAATCTTTCAGCAGAAGATAACAATATTACCGATCTTGATATCTTTAATATTTTAATTAGCTCAACAGGCGCTTATATATACAAAGGTCAAGTACACATTGGCGAAATAATTCCTGAATTTCGTGATGAAAAACGTTTTGTTTCTATGAAAGGCTCATTCAACGGATTAGAACTTCCCATCATATATGGATACATAGGAAAGTGCTTTGAAGACAATAAGAAAACATTTATTGTATCTGACATATCTGTCAATCAAACACTTAAAAATTGGTGTCTTAATAACGTAAATGCCATAAAATATCTTTTCAGTAAGCATAATATAACTGATAATGAGATATATGATCTCTCTAATTACAATGATTTGCCACGTCAGAATCCACCGTTACACCTCAAATGGATGAAATTAATAGAAGAATTGCTGCGTTCATCTAATCTACAAAAAATAAATACCTAAAAGGAAAACAAAATGAAAGCAAGCAAAGTATATTAATAAAACATAAATTGGTGATTCCATTTCTTCTGACTATTGGTATGCTTTTTATCCTGACGGCACTATTAAAAGTTATCAGATACATCCATTTGACAAGGGTTCAGCCAATAGGAAATGGCTGGCAGATAAATAGACTGCAAGTGAATCAAGAACATTGAAAATTATTTGAAAACAGGAAATAAATTTTTGAGAGGTTTGGGATTATGATTTTTATTACAGGTGACATTCACGGAGATTATGATATACATAAATTTTCCGCAAATCGTTTTACCATGCAGAAACAACTGACACGTTCGGATTATATGATTATCTGCGGAGCCTTCGGATTGGTATGGGATAATTCTGCGGAAGAAAGATACTGGATGGAATGGTTGGACGATAAACCGTGGACTAC
>CAJKFZ010000186.1 GCA_905199285.1 uncultured Ruminococcus sp. | reverse complement strand
GAGATGTCAGCTTGCTGACAGAGGGTACGGGCGACCGTTGGGAGCAGCGTCCCCTCTTTAAATGACAGAAAAGCAAATGCTGTCAGGCAATGCCCACCTATTTGAACAGTTTGGATTATCTTAAATGCCAGATGTTGTCAGCATATTCCGTAACAGCACGGTCTGCGGAGAAGATTCCTGCGCCGGCAATGTTGTTGAGGGACATCTTAGCCCACTTCATCTTGTCGTTGTAGCACTCTGTAACATATCTCTGAGCGTTCTTATAGCTGTCAAAATCAGCAAGAACCATATACGGGTCACGGTCTTTAAGCGAATTTGCAACGTCGTTGAATGTGCATCCGTTGATTCCGTGGTACATACGCTCGATAGCCTCGTGGATAATTCCGTTGTTGTTGAAGTATTCAGTCGGATTATAGCCTCTTGCCTTAAGAGCGTTAACTTCAGGAGTTGTCATACCAAAGATGATGTTGTTGCCCTCTCCGGCAGCCTCGTTTATTTCGATGTTAGCGCCGTCAAGCGTACCAAGAGTTACAGCGCCGTTAAGCATAAACTTCATATTTCCTGTACCGGAAGCCTCTGTTCCTGCGAGGGATATCTGTTCGGAAATTTCCGAAGCAGGCATAAGAAGCTCGGAAAGCGTTACACAGTAGTTTTCGAGGAATACGACCTGTAACTTCTGGCTGATTCTTGGATTCTTTCTGATCTCCTCAGAAATAGCCCAGATCATCTTGATGATCTGCTTTGCAAGGTAATATCCGGGAGCAGCCTTAGCAGCAAAAATATATGTTTTAGGAGTGAAATCCGCATCAGGATTATTGAGAAGATAAGCATAATCGGAAAGAATATTCATAACGTTAAGGTGCTGTCTCTTGTATTCGTGGAGACGCTTAACCTGAACGTCGAAAATGCTGTCGGTATTAAGAACGATACCGTTTGTATTCTTAACGTATTTAGCAAAATTTTCCTTGTTAGCCTTTTTAACGTCCATAAGCTTGGTAAGAACATTTTTATCGTTCTCGAACTTTCTGAACTTTTCAAGCTCTGCGCCGTCTTTGATAAATTTAGTTCCGATAGTTTCACTAAGAAGCTTTGTAAGTCCGGGATTGGACTGATAAAGCCATCTTCTGTAAGCGATGCCGTTGGTAACGTTCTTGAACTTTTCAGGAGTATTCTCGTATTCATCGTGGAATACAGATTCCTTGATGATCTCGGAATGGAGCTTGGAAACACCGTTTACGCTGTGTGATACGGCAACGCAGAGTGTAGCCATGTGGATCATGTTGTCCTTGATGATAGACATACGGGTAGTCTTAGCGCTGTCGTAGCCGTTTCTCTCCATAAGAGACTGGCAGTAACGGTTGTTGATCTCAACGATGATCGAGAAAATTCTCGGAATAACGTGCTTAACAAGATTTACATCCCACTTTTCAAGGGCTTCAGCCATAACAGTGTGATTGGTGTAAGCGAAAGTCTTGACAACGATATCCCATGATTTCTCCCATGTGTAGCCACAGTCGTCGAGAAGGATTCTCATAAGCTCCGGAATAGCGAGAGTCGGATGAGTATCGTTGATGTGTATAGCAACCTTTTCAGCGAGGTTGTCGAGAGTTCCGTAAACGTTCATGTGAGTGTTTACGATATCACCGACAGCTGCTGCACAAAGGAAATACTGCTGACGGAGACGAAGCGACTTACCCTCGTTGTGGTTATCGTTAGGATAAAGGATCTTTGAGATAGCGTTTGCGATAGAATTCTGAGCAAGAGCACTTTCATAATTACCCTTATTGAACATATCCATATCGAAGCTCGGAGCCTTAGCCGACCAGAGACGAAGAACGGAAACGCCCTCTCCGCCGTAGCCTGAAACGTACATATCATAAGGAGTAGCAACAACTGTGTTGTAGTTTACATGAGAGATGTAGTGATACTGATTATCCCAGTATTCCTGAAGATCGCCTTCAAAATGAATATCAATGGAAAGCTCAGGCTTAGGAACGAGCCATACTGAACCGCCGGGGAGCCAGTTATCAGGAAGCTCTGTCTGCCAGCCGTCCTCAAGCTTCTGCTGGAAGATTCCGTATTCATAGCAGATGGAATGTCCCATTGCAGGGAATCCCTGAGTTGCAAGACCATCGAGGTAGCAGGCTGCAAGACGTCCGAGACCGCCGTTTCCAAGACCGGCGTCAGGCTCGTAATCATAAATTTTATCAAGATTGATGTCATACTGTTTGAGCATTGCCTTGATATCGTCGGCAAGCTCTAAGTTGTAAAGACTTGTTTTTAAAGAACGTCCCATAAGGAATTCCATAGAGAGATAGTATATCTGCTTTCCGCCGACAGAGTGAGTGTGGTTGATAAAGCTCTGTCTTTTTGCGCCGAGGATCTCCACGATTATTGAGGAAAGAACATGATAAACCTGCTTATCAGAGGCCTCTTCAGGGGAAACGCTGTAGAGAAGCTGCAGCTTTCTCGGGAATTCGTCTTTAATTCTGTCCATGAGTGGATTTACGTTTTTATTTGCCATATAAAATCTCCATTCCGCCGACTGATGCGGCAACATTACTGTGCGTATATTGTCCCAAACTCTATACAAACGGTCTATCGTCATTTATCACAGGACAAATCTACTAACGGTATTATTTTAATTATACTATGTTTCAGATTTTTTTGCAACTGTATATTTCAACAAATATTTATCCACTTAATTTACATATTGCGAAAAAACATCAAATTTGCGTTATTTTATGAACAAGTTCGCTTGTCATTCATTGTGTAATATGACAAACCAAAGAAATTTGCCGTTCCAAATTTGTTGAATACCAACAAAATAATATATATTAGTCATATTCGATACATTTTTAAAAAATAAAACATGAAAAACATTTGAAATTTCTCTCAATATGTGGTATAATAAATATAACCCCTTGTAAAGAAGCCGGATACGGCTCTGCATCAATCGTTGAACAATAGTTTCACCGCCAATATATTATTTGAAAAAGCTTTTGAGTTATTCATACAGGGGAAAAAGTGTAGAAGAAAAACAGATCGACAAAATGAAAAGGAATGATTTTTTATGGAAAAGAAAAAGAGATTCTCGCTACTTAAAATCCTGATTACAATTATTTGTATTGTTTTCGTCATTATTTCACTTTTGATAAATATTACATTTTCAGGCGGAAAAACTCCGCATATTTTCGGAAGATATATTTACATCGTCGGCGAAGGAGATAACCTTGGCAACAATGTTACATCCGGAGCTGCGCTTATCGCTAAAGAAATAAAAAACGAATCGGTTTTAGCACGTGATATCGTCCTCTGCTACCCTGCCGACTCTCCTGATACGCTTAGTCTGCGCAGTATTTATGACGTTGTTACAAGCGAGGACGGAACGGAAAAGTTTTCAACAGCAAACGCCTCAAGTGTTGACGAAAACACGATAACAAAAGATAAGATCGTTGCTCTCTGTACAGGATATCCCGAAAGCAAAGAGCTTGGAAAGTTCATCAAATTTACAAGGAGCATTAAGGGAATTCTTCTCGAACTTCTGCTCCCATGCGTAATTCTTGTTATCTTCCTTATAGTTAAGATCGCTTCTTCAAAAAGCGCTGCCGAAGACGATGAGATCGAATACGATTTCTATGAATATGAAAACAACGGCGGCGATTCCAGAGTAAATTCTCATGCAAAAACCAATTCTCCTCTTTTTGAGAATATTCAGGAAATACAGCCAAGCGATGAGCTTGAACGCAAAAAAATGTCTATAGTTGAAAACTTCAGCCAGAAAAAAGTCAATCCCGATTCTCCTTATCAGAAGGAAAAGGAACGTACAATGCAGTTTAAAGCACAGCGCAGTGCGGAATCTTCTTTTGCCGCAAGAAATGTCGGCGGAACTTCCTCAACTGCTCCTACAGCGGACGCTTTAAGAGAAGAAATGCTCCGAAAAACTGCTGAAGCTGAGCGTACAGGTACTTTCTCCATCAAGAGTGCAGGCTCAAAGCAGCCGGCAGAATCGGTTTCCGACATTACAGGTATTCTTCCAAAGGCACAGCTTGCTGAAATGGCAAGAAACGATATCCCGAAAACGACTCCGCTCAGAAGCCAGTCTGCACAGCCGCAGGCAAATAAAGCTCCGAAAAAGAGCAGTTCGCCCGATATTTCCGATATTATCAAGCGTACTGATTCTTCTGCAAGAAAAAAATCCGCCGCAGATATGTCTGTTGACGATCTTCTCAAGCTTATCGAGGATGAGAAGAAGAAATTCTGAGATCTCTATTGCAATATTAAAGGCTGCCGCACGAAAAGTGCAGCAGCCTTTTTTCTGTTTATTGATTATCGTCGGTATTTGTACCGTTTATATTCTCGTCATTATGAAATTCCGCACCAAGTTCGTTCAGAAAATCCGCCACGATAAAGCGTGGTCTTTGCTTGACCTCGGCATATATCTTGCCGACATACTCTCCGAT
Organism: uncultured Ruminococcus sp.; assembly: GCA_905199285.1. GTDB lineage: Bacteria > Bacillota > Clostridia > Oscillospirales > Ruminococcaceae > Ruminococcus. The sequence continues at coordinate 1,018 of CAJKFZ010000186.1, read as the reverse complement.
TATGCCAAGACAGAAAAGCTGTAAACCGCCAATCAGCCAGATCGAACATATTGTGCTTGACCAGCCAAGCTCGGAAAATCCGGCAAATTTTGCAATAAATGCCCAGATAAACGCCAGAATGCTCATCATCGACATTATAAAGCCAAGACTCGTTATCAGTTTAAGCGGCTTTGTGCTGAAAGAAGTTATTCCATTTATGGCAAATGAAAGCATCTTCCGAAGCGGATATTTGCTTTCTCCGGCAAGCCTTTCACGGCGTTCGTAATAAACGCTGCAGCTTTTAAAGCCTATCAGCGGAACCATTCCCCTCAGAAACAGATTCACTTCTTTGAATTCAGAAAGTTCCTGCAAAACACGTTTGCTCATCAGACGGAAATCAGCATGGTTGTAAACAACATCTGCTCCCATCGCTTTCATGAACTTATAAAAGCTCTCGGCAGTAAACTTCTTGAAAAACGTATCGGTTTTTCTTGCACTTCTTACACCGTAAACGACTTGATTCCCCTCATAATATTTCTGCATCATCTCGTCAATAGCGTTAATATCGTCCTGAAGATCGGCGTCCATAGTGATACAGACATCGCATATATCCTTAACGGTCATCAGTCCGGCAAGCACAGCGTTCTGATGACCGCTGTTGCGGGCAAGATTGATTCCGGAAAAAAATTCCGGTTCATCGCAGTGAAGCTTTTCAATAATGCTCCATGTTTCGTCACTTGAACCGTCGTTGACAAAAACTATGCGGCTTTGCGGCGAAATAAGACTGCGTTCTATAAGAAAGCGGTACTTTTCTTTAAGCTGTCTTGCAGTTTCAGGAAGAACCTCCTGCTCGTTATAGCAGGGAACTATCATATATAAAATCTCTGGCGGACGCATTTTTCAACCTCTTTTAACAATTCTTTCTTAAAGTATATCACATACCCCGGAATATGTCAACATCTTACAAGGGGACGCTGTCCCCTTGTACCCCTGCCAAAGGGGAGTACATCCCCTTTGGAATCCCGATATTAATTATTTT
>CAJKFZ010000185.1 GCA_905199285.1 uncultured Ruminococcus sp. | reverse complement strand
CGCACTAAAAGCCGTCCTTTTTTATCTGTTATGCGTTTTTAAACTGCGGTCGATCTCACGCTTGGCATCACGTTTTGCTGCGTCATCACGTTTATCATAAAGTTTTTTACCTTTGCAGAGACCAAGCTGCATTTTCACCTTTGAATCCTTAAAGTAAAGACTTAACGGAATCAGTGACAATCCATCCTGTTTAAGCGTTCCGTAAAGCTTACTTATCTCACGGCGATGCATAAGCAGCCGGCGGACTCTTAATGGATCACGATTAAAAATGTTTCCCTTTTCATATGGGGAAATGTGCATTCCTTTGACAAAAAGCTCACCTTTATCAATAGAACACCATGAATCTTTCAGGTTTACTCCGCCCTGACGAATAGATTTAACTTCAGTTCCGACAAGTTCTATTCCGGCTTCAAAAGATTCGAGAACAAAATAATCGTGCCGTGCTTTACGGTTATCTGCAATGGATTTAGTTCCTTTCGACCGCATAAATTCAACTCCTGTCTCAATTTTATAATATAGTATACACCAAATCATTTAAAAAGTCAATAGATGGATCACTGTTTTTTTCTGATCATTGATTGATAAACAGATGGAGACATTCCAGTATGTTTTCTGAAAATACGGCTGAAATAATTCTGGTCATAATATCCGCATTCCCACGCAATTTCTCCGATTGAAATATCTGCCGATTCAAGAAGTTTTTTCGCTTTTTTTATCCTTAGCTTTGTAATGTAGTTATTCGGTGTTTCAGAGAATGCCGATTTAAAAACACGCAGAAATTGTCTTTGAGAATAGCCGGAAATTTCCGATAGCTGTTCTGTTGTTATTTGCGAGGAAAAATTATTTTCAATGTATGCTGCAACATCGGCAAGCTTGAAAAAATCGTTTTTATTCTTGGCTCTTTCGGTTTTGTATAATCGTGAGCATGCTATGCAAAGACCACAGAATCCCGAAAAAACAGCATCTTTCCAGCCCTCTTGTTTTTTTGTGTATTCGTCATACAGCTGATCGATAAACTTTTTAATTGATGAAAATTCCTCTGGATTCAGATTGAGCTGACTGCAAAAACCGTAACTTTCGTAATATTGAGGTTCGATTACAAACAATGCCTGAAATCCGGCAAGACGCTTAATGTCATAAACGCTGCTGAAAACTTTTTCCGGCTTGAACATTATATTGCACAAAACCATTTTGTCCGGCTCGATAAATCCATGTGAAACCGATTGATTTATGACAAAAATATCTCCCTCAGAGATTTTATAGCGTTCCCCATTCACAATATGGCCAGAAGAGCCGCTCAGCACTATTACCAGTTCCGAAAAATCCTCGTGAGAATGTTCATAGAGGTCGACGTCGTGAAAGCCGTACTGTATATGTATAGGAAAATCGTCAGTTTCTGAAAAAAGCCTGAATGGAAATGATATCATGATAAGTCTCCTTCGATATTTTCATTTATATTGTAGCATATTTTATAGAAGAATTCAATAGCTTTTGTCAGAATTGTGCTAAACTGATGACGTTTTTCTTCTAACACAATATATAAAAAAATGATATAATATAAATGATATTATGAGAGGTCAACATAGGAGGGGTAAAATGAATAAAACTAAAATTACAAGCCTGATCGCATCAACAGTTATGGCGTTTTCAGCTTTAAGCGCATCTTCTTTTACAGTAAACGCCGACAACAGCGGTATTATGAGAGATATTTCAACTATGGAACTTGTCCGTGATATGGGAATTGGTATAAATCTCGGAAATACTATGGAATCATGCGGCGATTGGATCGCTCAATGGGGAGACGGTACGGTTTCTTCTTATGAAACAGCATGGGGAAGTCCTGTGGTAACTCAGAACATGATCAACGGTTATGCTGAAGAAGGTTTCGGAGTTTTGAGAATTCCCGTTGCATGGTCGAATATGATGGGCGATAATTACACTATAAACAGCCAGTATATGTCAAGAATCCAGGAACTTGTCAATTGGACTCTTGACGCCGATATGTACGCAATTATCAATATTCACTACGATAATGGCTGGGTCAATACTTTTCCCGATAATAAAGACGAATCTATGAAGCGTTATACAAGAATGTGGGAACAGATTTGCGATGGCTTTGAAAATTACGGCGACCACCTTATTTTTGAATCGCAGAATGAAGAACTTGGTTGGGAAAGTCTTTGGAATCCTTGGGGCGGCACAAATGGCAAGGCAGAATCTTACGCTCTCGTTAACGAGATAAATCAGAAGTTTGTTGACGTTGTAAGAAGTTCCGGAGGAAACAACAGCGAACGTCATCTTCTTATTTCCGGCTATAATACGTCTATTGAACGAACCTGCGATCCGCTTTTTAAAATGCCGGACGATCCTATGAACCGCTGTGCAGTTTCTGTACACTATTACACTCCTGCTTCATTTGCAATTCTTGAAGAGGACGCTGACTGGGCAAAAATGAGTTCAACGTGGGGAACAGAAGCTGATTTTGCTGAATTATATCAGCAGATGGACATGATGAAAACAACGTTTATAGATAAGGGAATCCCTGTAATTATCGGAGAATACGGCTGTCCTATAAAAAACAAGGAGCTTGATTCTGTACGTCTTTTCCTCAGCTCAGTATGCAAAGAGGCTTACGAAAGACAGCTCTGTCCGATAATGTGGGATATCACGGGCAACCAGTATAATCGTGATACCTGTGAGCTTAACGATAAAGAGCTTAAGGAACTTCTTATGGCTATTCCTGAAAAAAGTGAATCGTTCAAATATGATATAAATAACGATGGAAAATTCAGCATAGCCGATCTTGTAAGTCTTCATACATGGGTAATCAGATCCGGAGAACTTAAAAATCCTTCGGCTGCCGACCTGGACGATGACGGCGAAATCAATTCGTTCGATCTTGTGCTGCTTAGACAAGCATTTGCCAAGCAGCTTTAATGAATATAAAAAACTCCGCTATATGCGGAGCTTTTTTCATTATTTGGAATTTTTGCAGGCGTTGTTTCTATCATTAAGAACGTTTTCAACTTGCTGACAGAGAATAGCTGCATTCGATGAATTACCGTTCATTACTGCCGTTTCAAGCTGTGAAAAACATCCCATAAGATTCTGCTCGATTGTATAAAGATTAGCGTTGCTGACAGGATCACTATAGCGGAACGATTCAGCCAGTTTCTCAAGTCGTGAACGAAGTTCTGTATCGCTTGTTTTATTGATAAGATTCTCAGATCTTATGCGGAGCTGCTTTATGGTCATCGTATCAGCAGACTGAACCGATTCGATCTGGACAATCTTATTTCTCGCCATATCAACCGATATACTGCTTATAAGCGCAGCAGCAAGTACAATTATACATAGAATAAAAGCTATCCAAACAGGAAAGTCATCAATAAATCCGAATCCGAACAGAGCAAGGCTTAGAACTGTCTGAATGCCGAGGTAAATGTATCCTACTCTGAAAACCGGAAATCCAAGTACACGGCTTTTCAAATCAATGGCATTATCGTATGCAGTTTTGAAAATAGGCACTTGTAAAGCTATCGCAATAAGCTCGGCAGCATAGGCTATCCAGAAAACCTCTTCTTTCGGAAACGGCACTGCAAACGCTATAACGGAGAAAACTATCGCTATTATTCCAAGAATTATCCAAATTCGTGAATTATTTTTTTTCATACTTATTCTCCCCTCTTCTTTCCGCAGTTATTGCAGAAATTTCCTGTTATCCCCTTATTTCCGCATTCGCAGTCCCATGTTTCAGGTGATTCCGGTTTTTTTGCTCCGCAGTTACTGCAAAAATTTCCGATTATGCCTTTTTTTCCGCATTCACAATCCCATGTTTCGGGCAGTTCTGGTCGCCTTGCCCCGCAATTGTTACAGAAATTTCCGGTTACACCCTTGTTTCCACATTCGCAATCCCATGTTTCAGCAGGCAAAGGCTTCTTACTGCCGCAGATGTTACAGAAATTTCCCGTAACTCCATTATTACCGCATGAGCAGTTCCATGTATCAGTAATTGCATTGCTCATACTTCCGCCAATAGCTGAGGCTGTTCCGGTAAACGGAGTCATTGCTTCTTTGGTCAGATTCATAACTCCGCCCATTGCACCAAGCGAGATTCCGAGACCGGCTATATCTCCAAGACCTCCGCCGCCTGTTCCTCCCATATTTTCAACTGCTCCAAGACCTACCTGACGAGCAGTTTCCTGCTGGTATGTATAACCTTTCATGCGCATTTCTGCTGCTTCCGCTTCGGCTCTGAGCTTCAATGCTTCTGCGTCTCCCTGAGCGCCGATGATTTTCATTCTTGCAGCTGTCTGAGCTTCGACTGTCTGACGTTCTGCGCTTGCTTCAGCTTCGGCTTTGCGAATCTGCTCCTCACGGATTTTCAGGAACATATCGGCGTGCTGCTGTTTAAGACGACTGAAATTCGGATCGTCATCAGGGGTTACAATTGTTGTAACATAAAACTCCGGCATTAAAATTCCGTACTCAACAAGCATTTCGTTGATGCAGTCACGGAGACTTTCAGAGATCATGTCCAGTTTCTCGTCAACTTCAAGAATATTTATCTGACATTCCTTTATGATTCGGGCAAGATTACTCTTGACTTTAGTCATTATCATAGCTCTGAATTTGGCGATAGTCTGCTTCATACCGTAATTTCCGTCGATCACATCTTCGTGAGTGAACTCCGACGCCGTTCCGACTAACTTGATAAGAAGCTTTCTTGAATCGCATACTTTCAAACTGAACTGTCCTGAAGCGCCTATTTCAATGGGCAGTCCGGTTGCAGGATCGAAAAATCTGACCTTTGAATCAGTACCCCATTTGATGCCCATCTGGACAGTTTTGTTAATGAAGTAAACCTCAGAATGAAAAATCGTATCGGCATTTGTCGGGAGCTTATAAAGCTTCTCCAGCAAGGGCAGATTCTGGGTAGCGAGAGTGTATCTTCCTGTGCCGAAAAGGTCGAGAGCCTGACCGTCACGGAAGAAAATTGCTTCCTGCGACTCGTGAACTATAAGCTGTGAACCGAGGTTGAAGTCCTCTATCGGATGCTTCCAGACAAGTGTCTGATTATCTCCCTCGTACTTGATAAGACTTGCAAGTCCCTGATTTGTAAGTTTTTCCTTTTCTGCCTGCGATTGAACATCGATTACGGTGTCACAAAGCGGGCAGGTATACTCGGCAGCATTTTTGTCCGCAGAGAGATTACACGAACAGCTCGGACAGGTGAACTCCACCTTGTTGAAAACGCTTTCGCTCGTATTGATTTTCTCCTTGCAGACCGGACATACAGCCTTTTCTCCCTTGGACTGGTCGAAAATGACGTTGTTTCCGCAGTGCGGACACATTCTTGATGTCATCTTATCGGTTCTTACGTTTATTGTGTAGCCGCAGGTGCAGTCGATTTTTTTCCTTGCAAAGAAGCTGTTCGACGCCTGCGTGTATTTTCCGCATGACGGGCATTCTATTACGAATTTGGACATG
>CAJKFZ010000184.1 GCA_905199285.1 uncultured Ruminococcus sp. | reverse complement strand
ATATCGAAATGGTTATTGCCGCTTTCATCATCCTTTTTGGAATCAACTTCAATCTTTACTATTATATTTTAATCAAAAAATATACAATAGTCTTTAAAAATGAAGAACTTAGGGTGTACTTGGGAATAATAATAAGTGTAACTATTATTATTACCATTAACGTTCTTAATCTCTTTGATAATTTCGGTGAAGCTTTAAGACACGCTTTCTTTATGACAGCTTCAACTATAACCGCAACAGGATTTGCAACAGTTGATACTTCCCAATGGCCTACATTTTCTCAGACACTTTTACTCTTTTTAATGTTTATTGGTGCTTGCGCAGGGTCTACCGGAGGAGGAATGAAAGTTTCTCGTATCATGATAATCATCAAAGCAGGAATAAAGGAACTAAAATATATAATTAATCCAAGAGCTGTTGCCACTGTTAAAATGGACGGTAAACCTGTTGAAAAAGACGTTGTAAGAGGAGCAACTTCATACCTTATTTTATTCATTGTGCTGATGTTTATATCTATTTTGCTTATTACTTTTGACAAATATTCTATTGAAGAATCTGCTTCAGCAGTTATAACCTGTATGAATAACGTTGGATATGGCGTTGGAAGATTTAGCACATCGGGAAATCTTGGCGGATTAAATTCTTTCTCTAAGATAGTTCTCTGCTTCGATATGCTTCTCGGCAGACTTGAGATTTACCCCATAATTATGCTGTTTTCCATCAGAAAAAGATAATTTTATCAGCCATTTAAGGAGGTGTCTGAATTATGAAATCAAATTACAAAAAGCTTGTTTCCGTCATTCTTAGTACGCTTATGGCGCTTATGTGCATATCATTTCCGGTTTCTGCCGAAGCTCCGTTAATAAAATCAGGCAGCAAAATGACATGGTTTATTAAAACCATGAAAGCTGTTCCCGGAGATGATGTTAAAATTGATATCATCGTCGAATCCCCTGTTGCTCTTAGAAATATTTCAAACATCGGATTAAAGTGCGATTCGCCGATTCAGCCTATCGGTATGTCCGAAAGATGCGACGCATATAATGGTGCGATAAATACTTCTATCAGCGGAGACACAATGATGTTTGAGATAAATGGTTCTAATCCCTCCGCAGGCGACAACGAAAGCGTTCTCTTCTCGGCATATTTCCATGTTCCCGAAAACTGTCCTGCCGGAAAATATACTGTAAGCTGGGTCGCAGAGGAAATGACTGCAACAACCTCAACCGGTTCGGCTTACTTCCCGATGCTTCGTTCCGGATTTATCAACGTTGGCAGCGGTCCTTCAACCGGAACAACTGCTCCCGTGAAAACGACAACAACAACTACTACTTCAACCACCACTACTTCTTCAGCTACAACTACAACGTCATCATCAACCATCACAACATCATCAACTACTACTTCTTCCTCCACAACAACAACAACAACTACTACTACAACTGCTTCGCCTGATAAAGCCTTCGTCATTCTGGAGCAGCCTGAATCAAGTCAGCTCTATGGCGGAAATTCGGTAAATTTAAATTATTCCTATTCCGACAGCAGCGCATTTTCAGGAAACATCTGGTTTGAATCCGATAACTGGAGCGTTGCAGGCGTTTCAGACAATAAAATCCTCAATATCAATTCCGCCGGAACGGCTGTTATAACTATAAACGCTATGCGCAGCGACGGCTCGGTCGCCAAGGCTTCGATAACTATAACTGCCTCCGATAAGCCTGTTCCACAGGAATATACCCTAGGTAATGTAAACAATGACAACGTTATTGACGCAGTAGACGCTACTCTTGTTCTTCGTGAATATACCGTTATTATATCCGGAGGAACAAGTATTTTCAACGAAAAACAGAAACTGGCGGCAGACGTTAACAAGGATTCTGTGGTAGACGGTATTGACGCAACTTTGATCCTCAGATACTATACGCTTGTCATCTCTTCGCCGCCCGGCACTATGCCAAATCTTGAGGGCTGGATTCAAAACAGTCTAAATTAGCCAACATCTGAGGCAAAACTATCCCCTATGATGGGAAAAATCACAAAATAACGTTAAATTTCCGGCTTTTTAAGGTTTACCCCTTGACAAGCCGGATTTTTTTGGATATAATATTAAAGTGTGCTGATTATATATGCACATATTATATCATTTGAGAAAAGGAGGAAGAATATGCCAACATTTAACCAGCTCGTTCGTAAGGGAAGAAAGGATCTTGAGACAAAGTCTACTGCTCCTGCACTTCAGAAGGGTTACAATGCTAAGAAGAAGGTTCAGATCAACCAGAGCTCTCCTCAGAAAAGAGGCGTTTGCACTGCTGTTAGAACTGCTACACCTAAAAAGCCTAACTCAGCTATGAGAAAGATCGCCAGAGTTAAGCTCACAAACGGTTACGAAGTAACTTCTTACATCCCTGGTATCGGCCATAACCTTCAGGAACACAGCGTTGTTCTTATCAGAGGCGGACGTGTTAAGGATCTCCCTGGTGTGCGTTACCACATCATCAGAGGTACTCTTGACGCTCAGGGCGTTGCTAACCGTGCTCAGGCTCGTTCCAAGTACGGCGCTAAGAGACCTAAGCAGAAGTAAGATCTTCTGTTTCAGCAAGCAGGCAGGCTGAATTCAAAACTGCCGCACCATTTAATAAAATAGGCTATCTACTACCGCAGGATAAATGCGGAGATTTATATAGATCATGCTGAACTTTTTTCAGCATCTTATCAAATCCTCTGCATTGGCCCTGACGTGCCGACCGGTGAAGCATTGCCGGATTTGGTCCGCAGTAATCGGTTGGTTCGAGTACCTATGAATTCATGAATCTATGTGAAGGAGGGAAGCGAAATGCCAAGAAGAGGTAATATCGCAAAGCGTGATGTATTACAGGATCCTGTATACAACTCAAAGCTCGTAACACGCCTTATCAACAACATTATGCTTGATGGTAAGAAGGGTGTTGCACAGAAAATCGTTTACGATGCATTTGAAATCGTAGCTGAAAAAACAGGCAAGGACGCTCTTGAAGCATTCGAGCAGGCTATGGAAAATATCATGCCAGAACTCGAAGTAAAGGCTCGTCGTCTCGGCGGCGCTACTTACCAGGTTCCTATGGAGGTAAGACCAGAAAGACGTCAGACTCTCGGTCTCAGATGGATTACTAAGTATTCCAGAGAGAGAAACGAAAAGACTATGAAGGAAAGACTTGCCGGTGAAATCCTCGACGCTATTAACGGCACAGGCGGTGCCTGCAAGAAGCGTGACGATACACACAAGATGGCAGAGGCAAACAAGGCGTTTGCTCACTACCGCTGGTAAGCGTCATTTTAAAGGAGGATTATTATGTCAAGAGATTGTACACTTGAAAATACAAGAAATATCGGCATCATGGCCCACATCGACGCAGGTAAGACCACAACCACAGAACGTATCCTTTATTACACAGGTGTAAACCACAAGATCGGTGAAACCCATGAGGGAAGCGCTACTATGGACTGGATGGAGCAGGAACAGGAAAGAGGTATCACTATCACTTCCGCTGCTACTACTTGCTACTGGGCAGGCCACAGACTTAATATCATCGATACTCCCGGCCACGTTGACTTTACTGTTGAAGTTGAGCGTTCACTTCGTGTTCTCGACGGCTCTGTAACTGTTCTCTGCGCTAAGGGCGGTGTTGAACCTCAGTCTGAAACCGTTTGGAGACAGGCTGATAACTATAAAGTTCCACGTATGGCTTATGTAAATAAGATGGATATCATGGGAGCTAACTTCTATCGTGTTGTTGACATGATGAAGGACAGACTTAAATGTAACGCTGTTCCGATTCAGCTTCCTATCGGCGCTGAGGACGAATTCAAGGGAATCATCGACCTTGTTGAAATGAAGGCTTACATTTATTACGATGACCTCGGAAAGGATATCCGTGTTGAGGAGATCCCGGAGGATATGAAGGAAAAAGCTCAGCAGTACCATGACGATATGGTTGAGCACGTTGCTGAACAGGACGAAGAGCTTATGATGAAGTATCTCGACGGTGAAGAACTTACTATCGAAGAGATCAAGAACTGCATCAGAAAGTCTACTATCGCTAACGAGATGGTTCCTGTTACCTGCGGTACTTCATATAAGAACAAGGGTGTTCAGAAGCTTCTCGATGCTATCATCGACTATATGCCTTCTCCGCTCGATGTTCCTGCTATAAAGGGTGTTAACCCCGATACTGAAGAGGAAGAGGACAGACCGTCTTCTGACGACGAGCCATTCTCTGCTCTCGCATTCAAGATCGCAACCGATCCATTCGTTGGAAAGCTTGCTTTCTTCCGTGTTTATTCAGGTGTCGTAAATCAGGGTGATACTGTTCTTAACGCTACTAAGGATAACCGTGAGCGTTTCGGTCGTATCGTTCAGATGCACGCAAACCACAGAAAAGATCTTACAACAGTTTATTCCGGCGATATCGCTGCTGCTGTTGGTCTTAAAAATACAACCACAGGCGACACGCTCTGTGACGAAAAGCATCCTATCATCCTCGAATCCATGGAATTCCCGGAGCCTGTTATCCAGCTCGCTATCGAGCCTAAGACTAAGGCCGGTCAGGAAAAAATGGGTATCGCTCTCGCAAAGCTTGCTGAAGAAGATCCTACTTTCAAGACATGGACAGACGAAGAAACAGGTCAGACTATCATCGCTGGTATGGGTGAGCTTCACCTCGATATTATCGTTGACCGTCTCCTCCGTGAGTTTAAGGTTGAGGCTAACGTAGGCGCACCTCAGGTTGCTTATAAGGAAGCTATCAAGGGTTCTGCTGATGTTGACAAGAAGTACGCTCGTCAGTCCGGTGGTAAGGGACAGTACGGTCACGTTAAGATCCGTGTTTCACCTAACGAATCCGGTAAGGGCTACGAATTCAAGAACGCTATCGTCGGCGGTTCTATTCCTAAGGAATATATCCCTGCTGTTGATAAGGGTATCCAGGGCGCAATGAAGTCCGGTATCCTCGCTGGATACGAAGTTGTTGACGTTAAGGTTGAGCTTTACGATGGTTCTTACCACGAAGTTGACTCCTCCGAAATGGCATTCCAGATTGCCGGTTCTATGGCATTCAAGGAAGCTATGGAGAAGGCTAACCCGGTTCTTATGGAGCCTATCATGAAGGTTGCTGTTATCGTTCCTGACGATTATACAGGTACTGTTATCGGCGATCTCAGCTCACGCCGTGGTCAGATCCAGGGACAGGAATCCAGAACAGGTTCTGTGCAGGTTGACGCTCTCGTTCCGCTTTCTGAAATGTTCGGCTATACAAGCGATCTTCGTTCCAACACTCAGGGTCGTGGTCAGTACACTATGGAACCCCACAGCTACCTTGAAGTTCCGAAGAATATCGCTGAAAAGATTATGACTGCCCGCAATAAGGGTAAGGATTGATCAATGTAATTAAAAATCAAGCGCTTTTGGAGTATATTTTTCTCTAAAACACTTGAAGTTACCAGAATAATCTGGTATAATAT
>CAJKFZ010000183.1 GCA_905199285.1 uncultured Ruminococcus sp. | reverse complement strand
GATTACCTTGGCTTCAGGTATGTTGGAAGAGGCAGCAAATATAATGATCTTATGGATGAAACATTAGCAAATGCAGTAAAGACTATGCTGAATGAAGGAGATCATCGTCCACTAAGAGACGCAGTATACGAATTTGCCAAAAAATATAATTAGAACTAATAAGAAGAATTCTGATTTGTCGTAGCAAAAGGACAGGTCAAAAAACACCTCACGCTACTTCTCGCATCATTCGATTTGTTCAGCACAACTCAATCGGTCTAATATATAATGGAAGGGAAAATTATGAGTAAACTTGGCGATTATTTTGCATCACAATGCGGAAATCCTCGTGGGTTCATTGGCAAAATCATGACATGGGTGATGAATCGTACAAATAGAATGATGTATAAAGGAATCAAGCCGCTTGGACACGAGTATGGTTTGCTCGTCATTTATCGAAAATAAAGGGAGAATACAATGGATCGATCATCAAAAATAGAACTAACAAATATGTGCCTGATCTACGATGAAAGCCGTGTACTGGTGCAGGAGAAGCAAGGGCTGAAAGAAAAATATCAAGGCGGATTGGTTTTCCCTGGCGGTCATGTTGAGCCGGACGAATCTCTATTGGATTCCGTTATTCGTGAAATGAAAGAGGAAACAGGTCTGACAATACATAATCCGCAGCCCTGCGGATTTAAGGACTGGATCTTGGAGGATGGCACTCGCTATATCGTTCTTCTGTATAAAACAGATCATTTCGAGGGAGAGCTGAAAAGCTCCGAAGAAGGCAGAGTGTTCTGGCTTGACAGAAGCGAGATCGACAGTGCAAATCTGATCTGGAATATGCGTGAACTGATGCAGATTTTTGAAACTGACAGTTTCAGCGAATTCTTCTTCAGGATTCAGAACGGAACATATGAGGGCAGATTGCTTGGGTAGTTATGAGGTCTGCTAGAGGTGGATAAAGCAGAATGATTATTCTGATAACGGGAGCATCACATACTGGCAAGACTGCCCTTGCTCAGAAATTACTCGAAAAATATAAATATCCCTACTTATCAATAGATCATTTGAAGATGGGTTTGATACGAAGCGGGAATACAGAACTTACTCCAACGAGCGAGGATGCTGATCTCACAGCATATTTGTGGCCCATTGTTTGTGAAATGATCAAAACTGCCATAGAAAACAGACAAAATCTGATCGTTGAGGGGTGCTATATTCCTTTTGATTGGCAAAAAGATTTTGAACGAGAATACATTGATCATATCAAGTATATTTGCCTTGTCATGAGCGAGGACTATATAAGGAATCATTTTACTGACATAGAGAGATATGCAAGTGTAATCGAAAATCGCTTGGATGACGAAGACTGCACGATAGAGAGTGTTCTCGCCGACAATGCACAAATGTTGGAGCTTGCCAAAAAATATGCTGTGAACTATGTGTTGATCGACAATCAATACGATATTGATCTGTGAAGGAGCGACATAAATCGCTCCTTTTACACATTCAGTGCATTCCTCGTCTGCCGATAAATCTACAGCCGTGACAGTGATTTCGGTCTATTATTCGTCTGATTCACTGTCCTGCTGTTGTCGTTGTTATAGTTGTTGACGACAGTAGTTCCACCGCCTCCGTTCATCATAGCACCGGAGATACCGTCTAGCTTCATGCTGAGCCCCGACTGCATTGTAAGCCGCATCGCATCAGCAACACCGGAAACCGCAGTCTCCACATATTTCTTGCTCTTGTTGATGCCTTTTGCAAGACCTTTCATAAATCCCGGCATCCAAGATTCAAAATCGGTCAGCGGACCTTTTTCCGGCACAGTAAAATGCAGATATTCCCAGATGGAACGGGCAACATCTGCAACGGTGTTAATGAGGTTTCCGAGCATATAGTGATGCCGTTGATGAGGTTCTGCACGAGGTCACGCCCCAAAGACCAAGACGAGTTGACCTTGTCCATGACCGCCTGATATACAGCATTCATGGCGTTGCTGATTGCATCACGCACACCGCCTAACCTATCGGAAACGCCATTTTTCACGTTATCCCAGATGTTGAAAACAGTGTCTCTGACACCGTTCATCGCTCCACGTACTGCGTCGGGCATAGCGTTCCAAGCGGAAGAAACAGCGAATTTTACTGCATTGACGGTATTTTTTACGCCATCAGAAATTGCACTCCACGTTGTAGCGACAGTATTTTTTTTATCTATCTGACCTGTGAAAATAAAAATTTTGATAGCATTCCATACAGCGGTGATGATATTTTTGATTACGTTCAACGAAGAATGGATAACATCAGATTCAGATTTCCACGTTGTGGTAATGATCGTTTTGATGTTATTCAGAGATACAGTGATCGCACTAACGATCGCATTCCAGCCATTTTTCACAGCATTGCCGATATTTCCGAGAACTGCACTCATATTAACTTGGATGCTGTTCCAGATATTTGTGACTTCCGTCAGCGTATTTTCCATAAACGTGCCGACAACAGAAACAATATTGCTCATAGCGGTTTGGAAAGTCTCCGTCAAAGCCGTTATGACGTTTGTAACAAAAGTGCTGAGAGCTTCGCCCACAAGTCCAGCATTTGCCGAAATACCATCAACAAGTCCCTGTATAAAGTCAGGCATCCAGCTTTCAAAATCTGTCAACGGTCCTTCGTCAGGAACGGAAAAATGCAGGAAACTTTTGATTTTATCTGCAACTCCTGTCACGGCATCGACAACAGCCTGAATTTTGGATTTGATGCCGTCTACAATTCCATTTATAATTTCTGCACCCCAACTCCAAGCCTCACTTGCAAGATTTTTCACGAAAGTCACGGCGTTGTTAAAGCCATCTGTAATCGTGTTCTTGATCCCTGTAATTGTGTTAGAAATTGCAGATTTTACGCTGTTCCAGATATTCACGAAAAAGTCCCTTACCGCCGCTCGCATCTGCGCCGCCTGTGCCAAGCCCTCTGTGGTCGTAGACAGTTCAGTGATGATGTCGTCAAATTCACGGGCATTGCCGTCCGCATCGGTCAACTTTACATTGACCCTGCCCGTGCTCTCACGGAGCGTTTCCATGATCTCACCGAGCGACCGCATATTTCCGTCGGCATCGGTCATGAGCGTATTTGCACCCATAATTTCTTCAGAAACGCCGGCTTGTTCAGCAGCGAGTTTTTCCTGTGCGTCAATGAGTTTCTTTTGTGCCTGTTCGTACTTATTGCTTACAAGTTGAGCCTACGTACTGTTCTCGCCATATTTGCTGATCGCATCATTCAGCTTGATCTGTGCATTGTCAAGGCTATAAGTGGCATCTTCTACCGATTTTTCGACTTTTTCAACTTTATCAAAGTCGATTTTCTGAATCGTTTCTGTAGAAATAAAGCCGATCTGCTGCATAGCTGCCGCTTGCTGTTTGGTCGGTTTCGTCAGATTAACAAGAGCATTTTTCAAGCTGTTACCAGCCTGAGAGCCTTTTATACCGCTGTTCGCCATCAGTCCCAGAGCAATAGACAAATCCTCCGCACTTGCACCCATCGCACCTGCAACCGGAGCAACGTATTTGAAGCTCTCGCCCATGAGGACACATTGGTGTTGGCATTGGACGATGCCGCCGCAAGAATATCCACAAAATGTGCCGATTCATCTGCACTCATGCAGAGTGCCGTCAGAGCGTCCGTGACGATATCCGAGGTCGTTGCCAGATCTTCACCTGATGCGGCAGCAAGGTTCATAATACCGTCGATACCGCCCAGCATATCCTCTGTTTTCCAGCCAGCCATCGCTATAAAATTGAGAGCTTCACCGGCTTCGGAGGCGGAAAATTTCGTCTGACTTCCCATTTCACGAGCCTTTGCCCGGAGTGCGTCCAAGTCCTCACCGGTCGCACCGGATACAGCAGAGACCTTGCTCATAACAGCGTCAAAATCTGCAGTTGTCTTGACTGCCATCGTTCCCAAAGCCGTTACGCCTGCGGTGATCGGCAGGAACTTCTGACCAACACCGGAGATCTTGTCACCGACCTTTTCCATGGCTTCTCCGGCTTCGCCAATTTTCACAAGAGCAGTACGGGAACTTTCAGCCTCACGTTGTAATCGCTGTAAATCCTGTTCAGTTTCGATAATTTCACGCTGTAGGGAATCATACTTTTCCTACGAAATTTCGCCCTTTGCAAGCTGTTCATCGGCAATTTTTGACTGCTCTTTGAGGTCTTTCAGTTTTGTCTCTGTTTCACCAATTTTCTGCTTGATAGGATCGTATTTCGCTTTCCAAGCGTCATAATTATCCTTAGTTTTCGCAGCCTGTTCGCTTGCTTTTTTCAGCGTTTCAAGTTTATCACTGGTCGAGGAGACGGCATCGACAAGCAGACGCTGTTTCTGCGAAAGAAGCTCCGTATTGTTCGGATCGAGCTTCAACAGTTTTTCTACGTCTTTTAGCTGTGCCTGGGTGTTTTTGATGTTCTTATTGACACCTTCTAAGGCTTTGGATAGCTTGGTAGTATCTCCGCCGATTTCGACTGTGATGCCTTTGATTCTGTTTGCCATGCGGGTCACCTCCTTTATTTTTGGGAATTCGCTTGCAAACGCTTGCAATTGTCAAAAAAGTGTGGTATAATAAGAGCAAAGGAGTGTGATACTATGGCAAACACTACAGCCGTATATGCCCGTATTGATACAAATTTAAAAGAGAATGCCGAAGCAATTCTTTATCGGCTTGGCATTTCACCCTCAAGTGCAATTCAAATGTTGTACAGCCAGATTGTTCTTGAGAATGGTATGCCTTTTGCATCAAGAATTCCTTATGCTACTCCTGTTGCAATTGGCGGTATGACTAAAATGCAGATGGATGCAGAACTGATGAAGGGCGTAGAATCGTTGAAAAGCGGAAAAGCCTATACAACACAGGAAATTGATGCACAATTTGCAGAGGAATTCGAAGAATGACAAATAAATACAGCGTTATATATTCTCCAGCAGCAAGGGATGACCTTTTCGCAATTCGCCGATATATTGCAGGCAAACTGAAAGCGCCGACTACTGCAACAAAACTCGCAAAACGAATCAGAGACAGCATCAAAGAACTTGATACCTCGCCTGAACGTTATGTTTTTGTTGATTGGGAGCCGTGGCATAGCATGAATATGCGTCATTACGCTGTTGGCAACTATGAAATTTTTTATGTTGTCGACAACGAAAATGCTATTGTTACTATCATCAGAATTTTTTACGGCGGAAGAGATATCGAAAATATCATTGCAAATGAGACAGACCTGTCATAATGATAGGTCTGTTTTACTCAGAAAGCGTCCATCTGCTGCTGTGTTGCCACCTGCGTCCAACCGTCATATTCGTCATTTTCCCGTTCTGTGAATATATCATTGATTAAACCTATTGTAAGCATATCCAGCTCGGTCATGGACAGACCGAGCTGTTTGCATCTGAGCAGAAATAACGGAGTCGTCATTTCTCTGTCAGTCTGGCGATGTTTTTTTTAGACTTGATCTGTGTTGCTGTGTTCAG
>CAJKFZ010000182.1 GCA_905199285.1 uncultured Ruminococcus sp. | reverse complement strand
AAATGTTTACGCAGATAATTCTGCAAATTATTTTTATTGCGCTTTATGCAGTTTTCACCTGTGCAGAAACAGCAGTTATTTCTATAAACGATACTCTTCTTGAAAAACTTGCGGCAAGCGGCGGAAAAAGGGCAATACGGCTTAAAAGGGTTATTGAAAGTCCGTCGAGATTTCTGTCGTCTGTCCACATTGCTATTTCGCTTATCGGATTTCTCGGCTCAGCGTTTGCAGCAATTAATTTCTCAGGAAAACTTGCCGGACTTTTTGAAAACATACTTTCAGGAATATCCAAAACCGCACTTCTCTATATTTCAGCAATAATCATTACTACCGCTGCATTATTTTTCACAATAGTTTTAGGCGAGCTTGTTCCGAAACGCCTTGCCATGAAAAATCCTGAAAAAACGGCATTAAAAATGAGTGGATTCATTCTTATTGCGTCCAAGTTCTTCATGCCGCTCGTATGGCTTACAAATGCTTTTTCGGGAGGTATTCTTAAAATTATGGGAGTTGATCCCACTGAAAATAAGGATGCCGTAACCGAAGAAGAAATACTTATGATGTCCGATGCCGGAGCAGAAAAGGGTACGATCGACGAGGATGAAAACCGCATTATAAAAAACGTTTTCGCTTTTGACGATCTCACTGCCGAACAGGTCTGCACCCACCGTACCGACGTATCCGTTCTCTGGAACGAGGAAAGCGTTGAGGCATGGGAGGAAACTATTCACCGCACCCGACATTCCGATTTTCCTGTCTGCGGCGAAAATGTAGACGACGTAATTGGTATTCTGGACGCTAAAGACTATTTCCGCCTTGACGATAAAAGCCGTGAAAACATAATGAAAAATGCCGTCCGAGAGCCTTGCTTCGTACACGAAAATATGAAAGCCGACAGACTTTTTGAACAAATGAAACAAGCAGGTTCAGACCATTTTGCCGTTGTAGTTGACGAATACGGAGGCATGAGCGGTATTATTACGATAACCGATCTCGTTGAAGAGCTTGTAGGAGACTTTGCCGACGATGACGATTTTGAGCCATCCGCAAAGCTTGAACAGCTTGCTGAAAACACATGGAACGTCCCAGGAATCACTGCACTGAACGAGGTTTGCAACGAGCTTGAAATAACACTTCCTGCCGATAAATATGATACATTCAGCGGTTATGTTATCGCCGAACTTGGTGAAATTCCCAAAAACGGAACTCAGGTCAATCTTGATGCCGATAATCTTCATATCGAAGTTATAGAAGTAAATCATCATAGAATTGAACTCTGCCGTGTTCAGAAGCTGGAAACAAGCACTTCAGATGACGAAAAAAATGAAGAATAAAAAAGGAGCTGAAAACAGCTCCTTTAGGGTTCGTCAACACACCCTAAAAATTAATGCCGCACAAAATTCATGTAAGAATTTTGATGCGGTCTTTTCTATCTTAATGATAATATGAGTCTATGCCAAAATATTCCTCAAGGCAAATTCCTCTTTTATAGCACTCTGTAGCAATCTTAGAACCCACATAACGGATATGCCAAGGCTCATACTGATAACCTGTAATATCTTCTTTTCCCTTTGGATAGCGAATAACAAAGCCATATTCATGAGCGTGTTCAGCGAGCCAAGCAGATTCCGGAGTAGCTCCGAATGCATCGTCAATAGTATTGCAGTCTATTACAAGACCTGTCTGATGCTCAGAAAATCCCGGACGGGCGGAATAAGTATCAGCCATCTCAACGCCGTCGGATGCAACATAATTATTATAAATTATCTCCTGATCGTAGTAAGAACGATAACCTGAGCCTATCCAAAGATTAAGCCCTTCCTTAGCAGCAGCGCTTGAAAGAGCCTGAAAATGTTCTGAACAAATTGGTTCGAGCCCTGGATTGAAATCAGCAGGCATACTGTAAGTTTTGTTTGCAATAAGTATACCGTCTTTATAGGTAAGCCCATCCATATCATAAACAGGCGGAGGAGGAGCCTCAGCCAGATTAACTGGCTGAGTTCCGTTTTCATCATTGGAAGTCTGCTGCACACCGCCGTCTGCAACGACTACCTTAACCTGAATTTCCTTAGTCGGATCTGCGGCTGATCTGAGGGTAATATAGCACTCTCCAGCGCCTACGGCAGTAATATGTCCCCATTCGTCAACAGTTGCGACCTTTTCATCGCTTGAAGACCATCTTTCATCGGCTTCAGACGAACCTTCCGGATATTCCTGAACATAAGGCATATCAGTTCCGCCGATATCAAGATAAATGCTGTATTTATCGAGCTTAAAACCGCTGTTGTTGCTTCCGTCAGGGTTTGTGACCGGAGCTGTGGTAGTTGACGTTGTGGTCATCGAACCATCCTGAGTAGTTGTAGCCATTGTCGTAACGCTGTTCTTATTCTCAGTGGGCTTAGTATTTCCGCCTTTTTTCGTCTCATCCTTCGAGCAGGCTTTAGCTATGAGGAGAATGAAAATAAGCACAAGAAGAGCAATAACTCCAAGCGCAATAAGCTGTCTTTTTCTTGCTGTTTCTTTTGAAACTCTTTTTCTTGGTCTTTGGTAATTATTATTGTCCATACTTGCATATTCCTTTCTTTTAATATGTATTTTTAAAGTGGGATAAATACTTATATCCTTTTTATATTATATCACAGCATTAATAAAATGTCACGCACTTTTACAGCTAATTTGCAAATTTCTTGCACTTTAACCTATAAATGAATAATTTTTTGTAATTTCCTACAAATCCATTTTCAGGTGTTTCATCAATCAGCGAATAAATAAGAACTTGTTCTCATAGGATTTGTGCGTAGATTTTCGAGCATAATTTTACTGAAGGCAAGGCAAAAAGACGAAAACATACTGTCGTATGGTGAGCTTTTTCAACGCAGCAATCGGTAAAATTTGCCGAAAAGATGCGTGCAATATCCTATGAGAACAAGTTCTAAGGATTTTTTATAGAAAAATTGAGGAAACTAATGACAAACCGGTAAATCTGTGTTATAATATAATATTATACATAAGAAAATATGGAGTGTGATAAAAAGAATGAACAAATATAAAAAGCTTGCATTTAATACAATGATTTTTGCAATCGGAAGCTTTGGCTCTAAAATTCTTGTTATACTGCTTACACGTTTATATTCAAGCAATATCAGTCCGGCAGACAGCAGCACAAAAGAGCTTCTTGAAATTACCGCAAACTTCCTGCTTCCGATCTTCACATTCTCGATGACCGAAGCGGTTATCCGTTACGGTCTTGATAAAAAATACGATAAAGGCGAAGTTTTCACAACGGCAAGCTGTCTTAACGCTATAGGACTTATACTTATGTTTGTAGTCGCACCGTTCCTGAAACTAATCGATTTTATAGACGGCTATCTGATAATGCTGTTGGTGTATGTCTGTACATCTGCATTCCGTTCGCTTTGCTCTCAATTTGTAAGAGCGAAAGGAATGGTCAAGCTTTTCTCACTCGACGGAATCCTCGCAACTCTCACATTATTCATTTTCAACATCATATTTATTTCCCAGCTTCATTTCGGAGTAAAAGGCTTCCTGCTCTCAGTCATTCTTTCCGACCTATGCTCAGCTATATTTCTGTTTATAGCAGCAAATCTGAAGGAAAACCTGAATATCCGGTATTACAACAAACGTCTTGCAACAAGCATGATGAAATTTGCTGTTCCGCTCATTCCAACGGTTGTAATGTGGGTTATAACAGGCTTCTCTGACCGTCTTTTCATTCGCTATATGCACAGCGACACAGTTTCGCTCGGAAAAGACGCAGCCGGAATTTACGGCTATGCGACAAAGATCCCGAATCTTATATCAATGGTTTCAACCATTTTCTTTCAGGCATGGAATATGTCGGCTATCATGGAAAACGATTCCGAAGACCGCAGTCAGTTCTATGAAAAGGTTTACGGAGCATACGAAGCTATATTATTTATTGCTTCCGGATTCCTTATCGCCGGAGTTCAGATCATAACGCCGTTTTTCGTAAGCACGAAAAATTTCGGAGCATATGGAGCGGTCTACAAATACACTCCCGTGCTTGTAGTTGCTGCACTGTTTATGTGCCTTGACCAGTTTCTCAGCAGCATCTACACCGCAACCAAGCATACCAAAAACTCTTTCTGGACAAGTTTTGCCGCAAGCATAGCAAACATCGTCCTCAACTTTTTCCTCATTCCCGAATGGGGCATACAGGGAGCCGCTATTGCAACATTCCTAAGCTACTACCTTTGCTTCTGGGCAAGAATCATCGACGCACGATACTACGTTCCTTTTAAATTCAACGGAATCAAGTCGCTTCTGAATACAACATCGCTCCTTTTAATGTGCTGGATAATAATAGCAAAACCTGCTGTTTACGGTCTTTGGACAGTAATACTGCTTGCATTTGTAATATGCAGCAATTACAACGCTCTCAGCGTAACGCTGAAAAAACTTCTTAACCGAAGATAATACTAAAAAATCCCCCGATAAGACGTTGATCTTTTCGGGGATTTTATTATCTGACTGATAAGCTGAAATTTATATCAATCTCATTAACTTACAGTTTTCTATTCCTGCACTCCAGAATTTTTCAATCGGTATACCTCTTACCTGACAAACAATACTTGAATTCATTGCCCCATGACCTACGATCAGTATATCCTTTTCCTGTTGTATCAGCGGCCCAATAATTTCTCTGAGAAATTCTCCGGTTCTTGCATATAGCTCCTCAAAGCTTTCTGCACCTTCTACCGGAGTTTTATATTTCTCCGGCTCTTTAAAAAAGACATTTATCGGACAATCCGGAATCTGAAAACTATTTTCTATTCCTTCATACACTCCAAAACACATTTCAACCAATCTATCATCAGTTATAATCGGAATATTTCTGCCTTTCATCAGAATTTCTGCCGTTTCCCTAGCACGAATCAGCGGAGAACAATAGCACACATCAAAATGTATATCTTTATACTCATCTCTTGCCTTTTCAGCCATAAGTCTTCCATCATCATTTAACGGGATGTCTGTTCTTCCCTGCAATTTGCGTTTAACGTTCCATTCTGTTTTCCCGTGTCTTATTATATACAGCATACTGTATCCTCCAAAAAGTCTGAATTACCATTAAAACAATTATAGCATTAACCTCCAAAAAAGTCAACGATAAAAGAAAAGCGGCTTCTGACACAATTGTCAAAAGCCGTTTTAAATACTTCGTTATTTTACATTAAGAGCCTTTTCAAGCCAGACGCTTGCGATATCAAGAGCCTCGTAAAGTCCGCATTCCTTTTCCATGTTTTTCACAAAAGCTTTCATCGGATCAGAAGAATCTGTCGCCATCTGAATTACTCTTACCTTAGAAGCGATTTTCTCTCCGCCGGATTCTTTCGTTGAAAGTATCTGTATCCATATAACATACGGATCGGACATAAATCCATAATAAAGCTCATTTCCCTTTCTAACCAGAGGATAACCCTTATACATATAAAATTTTTCGTTCATTATTATACCCCCATTTCCGTAACTT
>CAJKFZ010000181.1 GCA_905199285.1 uncultured Ruminococcus sp. | reverse complement strand
AATCCGCAAATCAGCCACCAAGCAAAGGTAGAAATTAGGTTTAGAATTTTTATAGAAGCACTATCAAAATCCTTAATTCCTATATACTTCATTAGATGTTTTGGCGCAAATATGACGAGCTCGAACCAATAAAATGGATTTATGGCTTGCTTCATGCGAAATTTAAAGCAACCAATAGCCTCTTCAAGCATGAATGTAGTATTTGAAACAAAACAGCGGTCTTTATTTGGAAAAGCCTCAATAACGTCAACGCTATAATTGCAAATTTGTCCATTCCCAATAGCACGAGAAATTGGAACGAGACGATTTGTAATATTAGCCTTTTCCACAACATATTTCATTTCAGTTTTTATTTGGATTAGATCAATAGATGCATTATCATCAAGGATGTAGCGCAAATACAAATCAAGAATTTTATTAGCTTTTTTAGATAATATAAAATTTGACACCAACTTATATACAACGCAAAATATAAAAATTATCAACAAACAAAATATGTATCTCATTATTTAACACTCTTTCTAAATGTAATATGTAAATTATACCACATTTCAGCAGAAAGCGCAACAAAAATCGAAAGGAGCGTGAAGAAACTGTTAACAACAAAAGCCAATAAAATATTTATCGATGAGATACTTCCACTGGTGACGAAAGCATTCTCATCAATAACATCAGAGCTTATGACTCATCCGCAATATTGGAACGATGAAGACGGAAAGATGAAAAAGCTTTTTGAACAAAAAGGCGAAATGTTTATTTCGGACTTTAAAAAATATGTTGAGGGAACTGCTAAGCTTCAATATGAAACTTTGACTACTCGGCCAACTAAGAAAGACGTTTGCTAATAAAATTAGTTAGACAGTCGTTTGCAACAGAAGTAATAACAGATAGCGAAGCACCACCAACAGAAGAAAGAATTTCCTTTGTTTTTTTCCAGATTTTATTTTCTCTTACAGTATCTATGAATTGGTGTCCTTCATAAGTAAGTCCAAAATATGAAATGTCAAGTATACCGCAATCACAGTCATTCAAACAACCTTCTATAAGGTTAGCTTCAATTGCTATCTTGGAAGTGTAGGCTATATCAGCTTTTGAAAACTTAGAAAGTTTTTGTACCATATGTTTAAGATTCAATCTACAATAATTTAAATCGTCCTCCCAAACGAGATCTTCTTCAATAGTAAGAAGAATTTGGCGCAGACAATCATAATTCAGTTTCATTTTTTCACCCCCTTTCAGCTACAATTATACCATATTCCGGCGGAAAGCGCAATAAAAATCGAAAGGAGAATTTATATGACAAATACCGAGAATAAAAACATTGATCCGATTGAGTTTCTGACGTTGTATCAGAAAATAGATAAACTTAAACCAAAAACGTTTGAATATATTAGCGGTCTTATCGATGGCATCAACGTAGCTTTCGATATAGCTGTTAATCAACAGGAACAGAAAGGAGCATGAGAAAAGTAAAGATAACAATAGAAGCCTTACTTAACAAGTAAGACTTCTATAAATCACAACGTTTTTGTTATATGCTTAAGGAATAAAAAAGACTTGACCGCATTTTCCATTATATACAGAAGTATCAGGCGGAGTTCCGTTTCCACCACTCAATAGAGTGTAGTAAAGTAATATTTCATCTGCATCAGCTTGATTTATTATGCCATCACCGTTTACATCTGCTGCCTGTGGAACAGGATTTTTTACATCAGGGAAATACACCGCAGGACGTGCGATGGCATATTCCAAAGGAAGATTCGGACTTCCCGTAAGACCTTCAAAAATTTTAACTGCCGTTAAAGTATAAGTTGCATCACTGCCGATTATTATGCCGTCATTGTTTATGTCGCCATATACGTGATAACTTCCTCTGGGCTGGATCTTTTCTTGGCTCGCACTTGCTGTAATTGGAAATGATGCAGCCAACATTGAGATTGTGCTTAACGCTGCTATAATGTTTTTAGTAATTTTTTTCATTAGGTATTCCTCCTTAAGTATAATTGATAATGAAAGTATATCACACTTAACAAAATAATACAATACAAAAATTGCACAAAATAAAAAGCAAAAAAAGAACATTTTTAACAAATCAACTTTTTGTCCAATAGATTGTCCGTAAAATCATCAATAAAATAATTGCTTAAAGGCTTCTGAAGAGCTGAGCCTATCAGCTCTATCCCATAATCCCGTACCGCAGGAGAGAACCGAAAGCGGAAGTAAACGCCAGCGGAAAACTTAAACGGACGGGATTACATATTTTATCATCGGAAAGGAGCATAATCATGTCAATAGCATTACCAAAAATCACTCCTGCAATGGCAGCGGAACTTGCAGGAAAAAGCGCACAGTTTATTCGAATCGGAATGCAGAGAAATCTACTGGATCCACCTATAGGAAAAGCGTTTAAGCTCCAAGGTAGTGAGCATTACTGTTATGATATTAGACCACAGAAACTCGCTGAGTACCTCGGCGTAACAGTTGAAGATATGTATCAAAAACTTGGATTTGATACAAAGGAGGAAACAGCATGAAGAACAACAAATGCGGAAACTGCCAATCTGACGAAGTGAAACCGAAGCATCCTCCAAAAACAATCACCATTTGCTGGAATTGCACCAAGCTTGATTGTTCATGGATGCGATCTCTTGAACCTGTTGCCGGATGGACTGCCAAAAAGACTGATGTTGGCTATCGTCTATCAGGTGGATTTCATCATCTGCCAAGCTATTGTGTTGAATCGTGTCCGGGATATGTTCCGATAAGTAGATAAGAATATCTTTCGCAAAAAGATAAGAGGAGCAGGAATTAAAACGTTTCATGTAAGGCATTGTCGCTGACGGATACGACCGAAAGAAGTTTGTGCAGTTGAATGCACAAGAAAGGCAGGACACATGATCGAACGTAAAGTCAAAAATATTGAATATTTGTTTGATGAAAAAACCAGTGAGTGCATTGTAACCGATAAAACAAACAACAAAGAAATATTACGTACCCAAAATTATATCGAAGGCTTCAATACCTTCTGGCAGGAAGCCGGAGCAAAAGTGCTGAACGAAATCAAAGACAAACTTGAAGCTTACGACTTCAACCGCTGGACAGGAGAAAAGGAATCATGACGGTTAAAGAATTAAAAGAAGCGTTATTTGAAAAATGTCCGGTAGAATACAAAGGGATGACATTTGCAAGAATCATCCGCATATCGTTTGAGCTGGACGGAGAACGATTTATCAATACTGCAACCCTTGCAGATAAAAACGGACATTCTGAGGTAACGGTTCTTGGAAAGGATGTGCAGAGATGTACGAAGTAGGCATCTGGCTGACAGTAACTTCGGCCAGTCTGGTAGCGATACCGAACATCGCAGTAGGACTGGACAAACTATGCAGCCGGATTGACGAACTTGCCGAGCGCAGAAAGCGCCGCCGTGAGCTGCTTAACGAGTACCGCAAATGGTACGATAAGGCTAAAAGCTGCGATAATTTCAGCGGAGCTGTTGATAAAGGGAAGGCAATAGCAAGACTTATCGTACTCAACCACGAGCTTAAAAAGCTTGACAAAAAGAAAACCGCCTGAAAAATCTCAGACGGAAAACACAAAATAAAATTTTCACGTTTACATTTTAACATAAAAAGGAGGAAAAGTCAATGCCCATGATAAAATTAACAGACAAAGACGGCATAGAGTTTGATGTGGATATAAATGCTATTGATGGCGTTATCGGAACTGATTCAGCCGGGAACTCAAAATCAGCAGTACATATTACAGGCGGTGAAACGATCACAGTTAAAGAAACTACTGTTGAGGTCATGAAGAAAATCGTTAGAGCGAGGTTCGGGTTATGAAAGTCTTAGTAGCCTGCGAGGAATCGCAGAGAGTCTGCACAGCGTTCCGGGAACTTGGACACGAAGCGTATAGAACTAGGCATCTGGCTGACAGTAACTTCGGCCAGTCTGGTAGCGATACCGAACATCGTAGTAGGACTGGACAAACTATGCAGCCGGATTGACGAACTTGCCGAGCGCAGAAAGCGCCGCCGTGAGCTGCTTAACGAGTACCGCAAATGGTACGATAAGGCTAAAAGCTGCGATAATTTCAGCGGAGCTGTTGATAAAGGGAAGGCAATAGCAAGACTTATCGTACTCAACCACGAGCTTAAAAAGCTTGACAAAAAGAAAACCGCCTGAAAAATCTCAGACGGAAGAAATAAAAAATTATTAACCACTGTTATTATAGCAGATTCAGGAGGAAATGTCAATGGAAGATTTAAAAGGATATTTTGATACATCAGTAATAGTAGGTAAGTATCAGCGAGCCGTTGCTCCTAAAACCGCAAAAGCTCTGATGCAGTTCTGCGAGCAGGAACCCGAATTTGAGCAGGCAATAGAACAGAGCGGAGTGGATTTCCAGTGCTGTCTTGATAAAGTGATCAAAGGAGTCGGCGAAAGCATTTCAGATCTCGAGGTCTACGCTAAAGCGGTCAAATTCTACTTTTCAACTGCAATCGTACATTTTCACATGACTATTGATCTCAGCGGGGACAACGGTCATACTGAACCGCCGATAATCATGACGCAGAGCAAACCGAAAAGCAGTCTCGGCTTATCATTAGATGAGCTGCTGGATTTCTGAGGTGAAAACATGGATATCAAAGATTTTGAACAGTTTCCGCCGATGAGCAAGTACACGGAAGAAATACAGGAACATCTCCCGCACTTTGTCTTTTACCGTAAGCAAGGGAAAGATACCGATTGCTACTGTACTTTCTGTCATCAGAGGTATATCGACAGTCCGTTTAATCGGTCGTTCCAACCGCAGGAATGCTATAAACACAATAAATACGGAGTCTGCATCAACTGCGGAGAATCCGTTCAATTCAAAGCTATGAACAGGGGCAGAAAAACATACAGACATTCGCAGAATTTTGCCGTGTTTCATGCAATAAGAGATACCGTTATGATACGCTGTTTCAGAGCTTATCAGTATTTTGAAGAGGACATTATGGAGCCTGATTTTGACATTGTGGAAAAGGTTCGATACATTATGGAACCGGGCAAAGCCGTCCAGTTTTACAGACGATATCAATTTCCTGATAAATGCGGCAAATGGTATCTTGCTTGGGCAGAAAAGAAATCTCCTCCTGTCGAACCTGTTTTTTCCAACGGCAATTTTGGTTATCCGGCGGATAGAACTTACACGATCATCAATGACGGATGTCTGCTAAACACGTTCCTAAAATACAGCGTTTCCGGACTTGACGATCCGATAGAGAATAATTTCATTACATACATATGCATGATCGCCGCACATCCGAATATAGAATACCTGATAAAATCCGGTTTCGGCTACATAATTTCCCGAAAGCTCGACGGAGGCAGAACCGGAATCCGTATAAATTACCGCAGCAACGATGTTAAGAGAATGCTGAGGCTCAACAAAACTGAAATGAATCTGCTGAAAGACCGTGATTGTGAAACGCTGAGCGCATATTACACATTACGCAAAAAAGATCCGGCTATGGACGAAAATACACGGTTTCAGGCGGCTCGAGCTATAAATTTAATATTGATATTTTGTTTAAAGTTATGAA
>CAJKFZ010000180.1 GCA_905199285.1 uncultured Ruminococcus sp. | reverse complement strand
TATAAAAAGCTGAATGATTTGCAGTCAGTTGAAATATGCTCCGACAGGTTTCTTGCACATTTAAATACCTATATTAATGAAGAAACAGATGCTTTTAACCTGTTTTCACTTAAAGTAACACGTTTCTATACTTATCTTAACAGATGGGAAAATGAAGCTGCATATAAAGAACTTCAGGATATTGAAAAGAATTTTGATGAAAAGTTTCATTGTAATTCGGATATTGTATTTGTAAAATTAAATTATGCTATGCAGACCGATGATGACCTATTCAGACGACTCGTTAATGAAAATCTTGAGCTTCTTGAAAAAGAAAAGGACGGATATCATTCGGCTTTGGCATATTCACTTCTTTCTGTTCACGAAAAAAGAATAGGCGGTAATTTCACCGAAGCTGTTGAACAGCTCAATTTAAACGAAGAATATCTTTTCAAGGAAGTTGAGGCTCCCATTTATAAATGCGATATTCAAAAGAAAAACAGAACTTTTTTCAGGTATGCAGCTACTTTACTCGATAAAGCCGAACTTTTGCTGAATATGGGTGAAAAAGAAGAAAGTGCGGAAACGCTTAAAAAATCTTATGAATATATTCAAAAGTTATCATGTGATATACCGGAAATCTATACTCAGAACCGTCTGAAACTTATGAGCAGGATTGGTTCGGAGAATGAATATGTTTTGCGTCAGACACTTGACTAATACTGAAAAAAGGGGTATAATAAAATAACAACAACGTTTAAGGAGTGTTTTAAATGAGTGAATGTACACACGATTGCTCTTCCTGCGGAAGCGACTGCGCAAGCCGTCAGGAACCTCAGAGCATGATCGAAAAACCAAATCAGATGAGCAAAATTAATAAAGTTATCGGCATTGTAAGCGGTAAAGGCGGAGTAGGAAAAACTATGGTTTCTTCACTTCTTGCCGTTTCTATGCAGAGAAGAGGAAAAAATGTCGGTATTATGGACGCTGATATTACCGGTCCTTCTGTTCCTAAGGCTTTTGGACTTCATGAAAAGGCTGATGCCTGCGAATTTGGTATTATTCCCTCAAAAAGTAAAATGGGAATTGACGTTATGTCCATAAATCTGCTCCTCGAAAACGAGAGCGATCCTGTAGTCTGGAGAGGTCCTGTTATTGCAGGAGTTGTAAAGCAGTTCTGGACAGACGTTATCTGGAAGGATATTGATTATCTCTTTGTTGATATGCCTCCGGGAACTGGTGATGTTCCGCTTACAGTATTCCAGTCTGTTCCTGTTGACGGAATCGTTATCGTTACGTCCCCACAGGAGCTTGTTTCCATGATCGTGGAAAAGGCAGTTAAAATGGCTAAGCTTATGAATATTCCGATTCTTGGAATTGTTGAAAATATGAGCTACTATGAATGTCCGGACTGCGGAAAGCGTCACAGCATTTATGGTGAAAGTCATATTGAAGAGATCGCTGCTGAATACGGTATTCCGGTTCTCGCAAGACTTCCTATCAATACAGAGCTTGCTAAGCACTGTGATCAGGGTACTATCGAACTTTATGAGGGCGACTGGCTTGACCATGCTGTTGATTATATTGCAGAAAACTGCAATTCTGATAAATAATTGATAATATAACAAGGCTGTTTCATTTAATTGCAACAGCCTTGATTTTATTTTTAGGGTAACATCATTTACTTTTCATGTTAATTATTAAGGGGACGCTGTCCCCTTAAACCACTGCCAAAGGGACGTACAGTCCCTTTGGAAACCCGGTATTAATCTTATCAGATACCTATAAAGGTTATCTGATAAAATTAGGGCAGGATGCCCGGACGGGAATAACTTCGTTTCACTAGGAATCAAAGAAACAATGTCCACCGAATAAACATAAAAACGTAAATGCTTTTGCTGTGATAATTTTTAACAAGAATCAAATTAATTTTATTTCAAGTAAAGCAGCTGATTCAGATAATTCGATTTCTGTGTCACCGATTTCAGGAAGATTATCAGGCAGAACGACTATATATTCCGAAAAATCATCATAGCTTTCGGAAGCAATTATCTTTGTTTCAAGCTTTATTACGGCGATTTTAAGTTGTAACACATTGTCTCCGAGAACAGATGATGCGTAAACCAAGAGTTTATTTTTTCCCTTAAAGCAAACATCTTTGTAAACCGCATGCGAACTCCAGCCGTGAGTTTTTATATAATGGCGTCGTAGTTTTCTTGAATATAAAATTCGTATCCCCGAGCTGACATCACAGCTTTGAGCGTCAATAGTATCCCCTCTTAGGGCTGGTTTTCCGCCTGATATCTGAAGCTCTGCCGTTAATTTTATATTCTCTGACGAAGAGCCTGCCATAAAAATATACAAACCTCCCTCAAGAATCATTTTATTGCTGTGAAGATCATAAATCTGAAGAATATGCTCCGGAATCTCCATAACGATAGTTTGAAATTCTCCGGCTTTAAGGGGTACTCTTTCAAATTCGCAGAGTTTCTTTATTGGACGCTTTACTGATGAATCTCTTACAGTAAAATAAAGCTGAACTACTTCGTCTCCTTCAATATCAGAAGTGTTTTTAACTATGATCGAAGCCGATATTCTGCCCTCGTTATTCTGGATCACTTTAAGATTTTCATACTCAAACGAGGAATAGGAAAGTCCATATCCGAAAGGATAAAGCGGAGTTCCTGAAAAATACATATATGTTGTTCCGGCAGTTTCAATATCGTAATCCATAATATCCGGAAGATCAAGCTCGCTTCTGTACCACGTCATTGCAAGACGTCCGGCAGGATTATTTCTTCCGCTTAAAGTCATGGCAACAGCTTTTCCAAGAAATGCTCCGGCGTGCGTAGTGTAAATTATAGCCGGTATTGCATCATTTTCACGATTTATTGAATAAGAATAACTTGAAACGAGAATCATTACAGTATTCGGATTAACACTATGAATATACGAAGCCAAATCCGTCTGGATATTAAGTTCAAGAGTCTGTCTGTCATGACATTCTTTGGCGACCTGAACAGGATAATTTCCAGTGCAGTAAATAACGTTATCACAGTTTTCAGCGATTTTTCTTGCCCGTTCCCTGCCGCCACTGATCACTTCAAGCTCGAAAACGACATCCGGCGTGATTGTTTTACTATCAATAAATGAGATCATTCCGTTTTCACTGCATTTCATACGCTGATGACCTAGAAATTCTTCAATAACAAAACCGCTGTCAGTTTTATAAAAATTAAATGTTTCGTGAGTGAACCAATCATAGATAGTTCTATTGTGCAGACGAAGCTGTCCGTCGGTATTTCTTATGTATCGCTGATATTTTACCGAAAAAAGATTCTTCCAGTTTTCGCCCCAATCCTGAAGTTCAAACAGTTCTGAATCTGTAACAGCATCAGCGTCCGCCAAAACGCTTCCGTCCTCTTTGACTGAAAGGTATTTTCCGTTTGAAGCTTTTATACAAACAACGTCCCAGAGGCTGTCGTGAACTATCTCGCATCCAGGAAATTCGGCTTTGATTCCGTCAACAACAGAAATTGCGTCACGATAGTATCCTGTATACCAGTCTCTGAGGCTTTCATCAGCCATAGCGCCTAAAACAGCTATTTTACCTGATTTTTTCTCAAGCGGCAGAATACCGTTATTCTTCAGAAGCACCACTTGTTCCAGCGATGCACGAAGATTGATTCGGCGTGCTTCTTCATTGTCTACTATATCTTTTGAAATTTCATCATACGGACAATCATTTGAAAACTGTCCAAGCCTGATACGTGCATAAAGCGTATTGCGGACTGATCTATCAATATCGGCTTCGGTTATAAGTCCTGCTTCAAGAGCTTTTTCTGCTGCGCTTCGGACTATCGTATCGGTATCGGTCATTATATCGCATCCTGCTTCAAGAGCTTCTGCAAGAGTTTCTGAATGCTTTTCACACCAGCGATGAGAAGTTACATTCTGCGAAAAATCTCCTCCGTCGGTTACAACAAACCATAATCCCCAGTTATCTTTAAGAATTGATTGCAGTTCCGGATTGCAAAGAGCCGGAACTCCGTTTATTTCGTTATAAGCAGTCATAACGCTTTTTGCTCCGCCAAATTTGACAGCATTCATAAAAGCAGCATAATAATACTCGTATTTAAGCCGCAAAGGAAGATAGGAATTGCTGCTTCCCCGATTTTTCTCATTATTATTTGCGCAAAAATGCTTTAGTGTAGGGAGTGTTTTCAGATATCCGTTTTTCTCGCCTGCCATTGTGAGGGTATAGGCTGCGGTCATTTCTCCGGCAAGGAAAACATCCTCACCGTAAGCTTCTTCTGTTCTTCCCCAGCGAGGATCACGCTCCATATCAACAGTTGGTCCCCAGACGCAGAGAATTCCGTTTTTCTGTGCATTATAGTATGCACGGCATTCATTTCCGGCAATTTCTCCAAGCTCGTTCATAAGTTTGCGATCGAAAGTTCCTGCAAGTCCGATCGGTTGTGGAAAAACGGTAGAAAAATGCTTGTTATCACGTCCGACAAAACCTCTGGTAATCTCGTGACCTATGAAAAATTCGCCTATTCCAAGCCGTTCAACGCTATGCTGATGAGTTGAGAGAAGCATAATTTTTTCATCAAGAGAAAGTTTGGCTGTCATTTCCTCTGCCATTTTTCTGAAATCTTTTTCTTTATTCATTTAATCACTCCTTTTCAGAACCGGATGCCTATACCGGAACTGATTTGTTCCTATTATAACTTTATAAATCAAATTTGTCAATAAAAAAAGAACTGACGAACTTTTCGGTACGTCAGCTCTTAGCATTTTTTAATTAAATTTTACCACGTTCCGGTATCGCCGTCTCCTGAAGAACTTCCGCCTCCATCTCCTGTAGCCGGTTCTGGCGGAACAGGTGGATCTGTCGGAATATCAGGGGGAACATCAGTTATCGGCTCACTCGGAGGCTCAGTAGGGTTATCTATAACTGTATTCGGATCGCTTGTCGGATATTCGGGATAATTTGGCTCCTCCGGATAATTTGGTTGCTCCGGATATTCAGGATCCCAAGCTGTTGTAGTTGTTGTTTCGTTTCCTTCGTAAGAATAATCTCCGGTCATAATATGTCCGCCGGAATAAAATCCCGAACCGGTCGTAACATTTATTACCAAATCCTTACGGATAGTTGTTCGTGCGAGGGTTGTTGTAGCAGATTTAGATTCACCCTTTGAAACAAGAAGTGAATCATCTGATACAGTTGTTGTAACAACAGGCTGTGTATCAGAACTGTTATTTTTGGAAACGCTTTCACGTCCGAAGCTTGCTATTACCTTCTCAGAAGGCGTAATCGGAAACATAATAAAAAAACACAGTATAAGCAACGTCATCATCACGAAGCAAAAACATGACACAAGCGTAATTTTTGTGGATTTTTTCAGATTGCCGAAAAATTCCTTGACCCTGTTCATTTTATAACACTCTCCTGAAAATATATTTATAATCATTTTATATTATACAACATATTTTTAGAAAAGTCAAGCATTATCACCATTTTTTTAAATATCAAACAATTCAAACACTGTCTTTTATTCGATTGATCGCCCCTTTTTCACGACGTTATACCTGTGCTTTAGAAATTCCGTTCTC
>CAJKFZ010000179.1 GCA_905199285.1 uncultured Ruminococcus sp. | reverse complement strand
ATTAATATAAAAACAAACAGAGCAAAAATTTCGCCTGAAATAGACTGATATACCTGAAATAACTGTATATTATGGCTTTATGCGCTTCTGTTTTTACAGAGGCGTTTTTTGTTTTGTCTTAATAATGAAAGGAGCTAAAAATGTTTAAAGAGTTTAAAAACAAATTTATAGGAGACCGATTATTTTATAAAAATGTTCTTTTTATGGTCATTCCGATGATATTGCAGAATCTTATTACAAATTTCGTCAGCCTTATTGACAACATTATGGTAGGACAGATCGGCACTGAACAAATGAGCGGAGTTTCTATCGTAAATCAGTTCATGTTTGTGTTCAATATCACTATTTTTGGAGCAGTTGCCGGTCCAAGCATATTCGGAGCGCAGTTTTTCGGAAAGGGCGATTCTGAAGGACAAAAATATACATTCCGATTCAGATTGATGGTCTGTGCCGTTATAATTGCCATCGCCGCTATGCTTTTTTCATTGTTTGATACTCAGCTTATCTCGCTTTTTCTCAGCAAGGACGATACTCCTGAAAAAATCGCAGAAACTCTTAAATATGGAAAACAGTATATGAGGATAATGCTGTTCAGTCTGATTCCCTTCGGAATAGGTCAGGCTTATTCAAGCGTTATTCGTGAATGCGGCGAAACAAGAATACCTATGATAGGCGCATTATCGGCAGTCGGAATAAATCTTCTGCTCGACTACGGTCTTATTTTCGGTAAACTCGGTCTACCTGAAATGGGAGTTGCCGGAGCGGCTGTTGCAACGGTTATATCAAAATGCATCGAAGCTCTTGTTGTAGCCGTGTGGACTCATACGCATCCGAACAAAAATAAATTTATAACCGGAGTGTATAAAAGTTTACATATTCCTTCAGAACTTATAAAGAATATGATCAAAAAGGGAACTCCTCTTCTTGTGAATGAATTCTTATGGGCTGCCGGAATGTCGGTTATAGCTCAGTGCTATTCGATCAGAGGACTTGATGTTGTTGCCGCAAGAAATATCTCCAGTACGATGACAAATCTTTTCGGCGCTGTATATATTCAGCTCGGAGCTTGCATAGGTATTATCGTAGGAGCAAAGCTTGGTGCAAATAAATTGAAGGACGCTCGTGATACCGACAATAAATTGTTGTTTTTCAGCGTTGCTGCAACAGTTGTAACTGCACTTTGTATGCTTCCGCTAGCAGCAGTCTTTCCAAGAATATACAACACCGAAACTGCTGTTCAATCGCTTGCGTCAAATATGATAATTATTCAGGCAGCAGCCATGCCTCTTATGGCTTATACGAACGCCTGCTATTTCACCCTCAGAAGCGGAGGAAAAACAGGAATAACTTTTCTGTTTGATTTCGGATTCACTTGGATCCTCATGATACCGCTCGCTTATATCCTCGCACATTTTACATCAATGGAGATCAATCTGCTGTTTGCAGTTGTAACTTTTTCTGAAATAGTTAAGGTGATAATCGGATTTTTTATGGTTCGCAGCAATATATGGATAAATAATATTATTGATTGAGAAACATTATATATTGAAAGGATTTTTATGATTATTTTAAATGGAAAATATAATTCTGCAAAGGTTTTTACGGAAATTATTGATGAGGGAGCAATCGCTCAGATCATCGAACTTTGCAATCAGCCTATCAGTGAAAATTCATCCATTCGCATTATGCCGGACGTTCATGCCGGAGCCGGATGTACTATCGGTACAACAATGACTGTTTCCGATAAGATCATTCCAAATCTGGTGGGAGTAGATATCGGCTGCGGAATGGAAACAATCAGGCTGAAAGAAAAGCATATCGAGGTTCAGAAACTAGATAAGCTTATTTACGAGAAAATTCCGTCAGGATTTGAGATTCGCCGGAAAGCTCACCGTTACATCGAGAAAATCAATCTCACCAAGCTTTACTGCTATAAGCACATCGATCCGCTCAGAGCAGAAATGAGTATTGGTACTCTCGGCGGAGGAAATCATTTTATCGAAGCTGACAAAGGCAGCGACGGAAGTATCTATATCGTAATTCATTCCGGTTCACGTCATCTTGGAGTGGAAACGGCAAAATACTATCAGAACGAGGCATACCGCCGCCTTAATAATTCCTCTGAAAAGGAAGTGAACGAACTGATCGAAAGGCTTAAAGCCGAGGGCAAAGAAAAGCAGATTCAGAGCGAAATAAAAAAGCTTACTTCAACAAAGCATACCAATGTTCCGAAGCATCTTGCCTACTGTGAAGGCGAGCTTTTCGAGCAGTATATCCACGATATGAAAATAGTCCAGCAATTTGCTTTCTTGAACAGACAGGCAATGATGGACGAAATTATCAAAGGTATGGGATTTCACGTTACAGAACGTTTTTCGACTATCCATAACTATATAGATACCGATAAAATGATTCTGCGTAAGGGAGCAGTTTCTGCTAAATCAGGCGAAAAACTGCTGATTCCGGTGAATATGCGTGACGGAAGTCTTATCTGCACAGGCAAGGGCAATCCCGACTGGAACTGTTCTGCTCCTCATGGCGCAGGAAGATTGATGTCACGTTCGCAGGCAAAAGAATCTTTTACAGTTTCTGAATTCAAGAAGCAGATGAAAGGAATTTATACTACTTCAGTCAATCAGCAGACGCTTGACGAATGTCCTATGGCTTACAAATCAATCGAAGATATTGTCGATAATATCGGAGATACCGTTGAGATAAACGATATTATCAAGCCGATTTACAATTTCAAGGCAGGTGTTGAATAATGAAAAAATTTGTCTCGTATGAAAAGTTGAGCAAAAAGGAACAGCGTAAGATAAATTCTGAAAAAAGAGGTACTTGGAACGGTCTTAATCCGGCAACCAAAATCGCTGATACCAATGGAAAAAAGTATAGGCGAAAGCCTAAATATCCGGAGAATTACGATTAATAGCGTTAGATTCAAAAATCCGCACAGAGAGTTTTTCTGTACGGATTTTTATTTGTTTTTGAGTTGTGAAGCATATAGTGTAAATCAGTATTTCCTCATATTATACTAATCTATTTATCCAATATTTTGACCATTGAAAAAGTATATTTGATAACAATTCAAAATCAATCTTTTCCCCTTTTTTAATGTCCAGAAAGGAAGAAACTATTTTCCTTTCTTCATCATTCACTCTGTAAAGTAAGTCATGTTGGTGTTTGATATATTCTCCAGATTGTATATACCAGATTGCCTGCACAACAAATGATGCTGATTTATACAATTCTTTTAGAATATTTTCATCTTTCTCATATATCAAGTTATGTACACAAGCGTGATAAATATTGCATACGCTGCTTTTTATTGCTCTTTTTACAGCATTTTCATCAATTTGTGGCAAAAGATTATCAAGGTTTCCTTTAATAGGCTTTGTATCATGATAAAATTGAAAAAGGTCTGATACCTCCCAATTCATTAAATCATCCCTGTCTGACAAAAAACCACAAGTTAATTCTCTGTTTGGAAGTGTATCAAGCAAAGAACTATAACATTGAATATCTTTAACAGAAAGTTTATCAAGAATAACGACAATGTCTATGTCACTGGTATCCGTTGCTTCATCTCGGCCATAACTTCCTTGCAATCCTATGAAACATACTCGGTCAGGAAATGTATCCTCTAAAGCCCTTGAAAATCTTTCTATCCATGTTGTAATGTCAATCATTTTTCCTCTCCAAATTCCGCATAAAATATAAATTTATGCTATTTTTTATTCCAGTATATCCGGATATTCCTGAACAGCGTGATTCCGTGCAATTTCACGGATATCGCTGTTGCAGTCCCAGAGACATTCTTCGCACAGTTCTTTTGTGAGAAGATTCCGCCTTATAAGCTCGCTGACCGCTGATTCACGGCAGCAGGAACACATAGAGCGTTCATACACGAACATTATGGCTTCGTCCGGCATTTTTTCGATAGTACCTCTGCGGACTATACTGAGAACTATATTATGCCAATGCGTTTCACTGTTTCTGTCTATTTCAATTTTACCAAGAAGTTCAATCAGAAGCTTTTTATCGCTGTTTCTGTAATTATTGATGAGCAGTTCAAAAGCTTCGGGAGAGTATTGCGAATTCAATAATTCGAGCGAAAATTCGTGAATACAGTCAGCATTTAAAAATGTCAGTGCATCGAGAGCAGTTTCCCGTAGTTTTGCATTTTTTGACCTTGCATAATCAATAAGCAATTCAGGTTCAAGAGGAAATTTATTTCTTGATATTGTGAACGCACTCAACAGATTCGCTTTAATTGTCAAATCGCTTTCAGAAACGGCAATCTTTGCAAGCCTGATTTTATCTTCATCATCTGAACGGCTCATGGATCTCACGTTTCTGCGGACTATACCTCCATTTCTTGCAAGAGCAATAAATTTGTCCGCCGAGAGAGGTTTAGCAATATATCCGCTTATCTTTTCGTTATGTGACATGATTTCAGCGAATTTACGGAGCTGTTTTGAATTTTTGTTTCTGATTTTAAGGCTTTCCAAAACAAAATCTTCACCGTATTTTTCTTTAAGACAATGCCAGAACCATTCAAAATTCCATCTGAGCGAATTATTATCAGCACGTCTGCGGCGGATGAAAAATGCTCCCATATCCTGCATTATTCTAACAGCACGTTCAAAATCGCGGTCCTGTATTATGACAATAGCAATATATTCATAGTTTTTCAGAATCCTGTTTGCCTTCGCACTCCATTTCAAAGTCATTATGAGATCATACAGCTCGCTGTACTTGATTTCAAGGACGGGTTCGGCAGTTTCATCTTCATAATCGCTTGCAAAAAGTTCGATAAAGTCACACAACTGGTTGAAAATTTCATCATATTCATTTATATGCGGAGAAAGAAATTTTTCTATTGCAGGTTCAAGAAAATATTCATAGTCATCATATAAGATAGCAAGATTGTACAAAAATAGTCCTCTTGAACCCTCACACTGCAAGTCGAATGCCAAATTGTTAAGACAGCCGTATTTCAGAATTTCCTTGAACTCCTTTTTGTTTTCTTCCATAAGTGAAAAACAGCGTCCATGTCCGCAGAGCATATAGTGCATCAATTCCTTATTCATCCTCTTCACCATAAATGGCTATATATGGAAGATTTCGGTAGTATTCCCCGCAATCGAGTCCATATCCGATCACAAAACAGTCGGGAATTGTAAACAAAGCTAAATCCGGCTGAAAATCAACGATTCTTCTTGAAGGCTTATCAAGCAGCGTTATTACGTTCAATGAGAGAGGATTACGCTGTTTCAGAAGGTTTACCACGTCGTTTAGGGTTCTTCCTGTATCAATGATATCTTCAACGATGACAACATGATAACGGCTGATATCTTTGTCGATATCCATTGTTATTTTGACTTTTCCGGAAGAGACGGTTCCGTTATAATAACTTTTAGCGCACATAAATGCAATTTCACACGGTACAGTCACCTCACGGCATAAATCTGCCATGAAGATAAAAGCTCCTTTAAGAATGCTGACAAGAAGAATCGGTTTTCCGTCGTAAATTGAATCAATTGCTATGGCGGCTTTTTTTATTTCAGTTTCAATTTCTTCTTTTGTTATAATAACTCTTTTTATTTTATTT
>CAJKFZ010000178.1 GCA_905199285.1 uncultured Ruminococcus sp. | reverse complement strand
TGCCGCATTCCAGTGAATGCCACAATGCAGAAAATCAACGGCGAATACGTCATGGTAGCTGCTGAGTATGCTGACATTCCGGCAGAGAAGATCGCAGCGTTCCTTGTGGAGCGTGTCGGAACTTCCGCTATATTTGGAGGTGAAGAAAATGACAGCGAGTGATCTCATTGTTAAAGCTCTAAGAGAGGGCGAGGACAACGCTATTAAAGCGAACGATCTTTGCATGATTGCTGATCTCAAACCAAGAGAATTAAGAAGCACTATTGAATATCTGCGCAGAAATGGTGTAGTAATATGCAGTAGTAAAAACGGATATTTCTACCCTGAGACTAAATCAGAATTAGGGCGATATATTCATCAGGAAACAGCAAGAGAACGCAGCATTACTCAAAATCTGCGATTTGCTCAGGCAATGTTTGATAACTGGGACGGTGATAGCTATTGATTCATGATTTTAGTGAAGTCGACTTCACAAAGCTTGCCGATATAAGTTATCTTGAGCATATTTTTCTTGATGAAAATGAACAGGCAAGAAATGAAAATTTCGCTCGTATCATGAACAAGGCACGAGAATTTAACATTGAAAAGCCTGTTGAAGAAGCTTGTCAACAAGTAATGATAGAATATCGTTACCCACCATTAATTGAAAACAGTGCATCTTCAAGTAAGTACATATCACTATCAAATATACAGTCAATCGAAACTGAATGGCTGTGGTATCCGTATATTCCTGCTGGTAAGATAACGTTAATGACGGCTGATCCCGGAACTGGAAAAACATTTTTCTCGCTTTATCTTACAGCAGCAGTATCAACAGGCAGACCGTTTTTTGGACAAGCTGAAACACAGATAAGGCCGCCAAGAAAGGCATTTTATCAAACTGCTGAGGACGGTATCGCCGATACTATCAAACCAAGACTTGAACCGATGAACCCTGATTTTAATAATATCATTGTTATTGATGAATCCAGAGAACCATTAACGCTTTCAAATTACAGTGAAATCGAAAAAGCTATGCAAGGATTTAATCCGGCTTTGATGATATTCGACCCTTTACAAGCTTATCTGGGTGCTGACGTTGATATGCACAGAGCTAACGAGGTTCGTCCGGTTCTTGCACGAATAGGACAGCTTGCCGAGAAGTATAGATGCGCTGTTATATTCATAATGCATCATTCAAAAATGGGACAGAATCAAGCACTATACCGTGCATTAGGTTCTATTGACATTCCGGCTATTGCCCGAAGTATGCTGATAATAGGAAAGAATCCGGATAACCCAAATCAAAAGGTTTTATGCCATGAAAAGAGCAGTCTTGCCAGTCATGGAAGAAGCATATTATTTCAGATAAGTCCTGAATACGGCGGAGTGGTATTTGACGGATTTTCAGACCTTAACGCTAATGATGTGTTGAATCCTCGCAAGAATTCGAGAGAAAAGCCGAGTGTAAAGCTTGAAGAAGCCGTTGAATTTCTCAACGATCTTATAGGCGAAAAAGGCTGGGCAGAATTGAAAGAGGTTCAGGCACTTCAAGAAGAGTATGGAATCAGTAAGGGCACTTTGTATAATGCAAAAGACGAATTGCGGCTTGAAACAGTTTCAAGAGGGTATTCGAAAAATAAGGTTACTTACTGGATTGCTTCTGATGTGGACAAAGAAAAATTTTTGCAGGAACATCAGCCGGAAAATATCAAGGGACTTAATCCATACCTATAAGGCAATATTTTATTTTGGAAACTTGATTAAAATAACGTAAAATAGAAATTTTTTCATAATTCCAAGCATTTTTCTTATTTTGGAAAGTTGACAAAAGTTGACTTTCATAATTCCAATGGAAATATGTGTGGAAAAATGAACACAAGGCTATATAGCGAGACTTTGTCCATAATTCCAAAATAATATATCGGCTGTGCTCCATGAAATGAACTGTCGAGGAACAGTCGAAACCTCATGAAAGGAACTTGAAAAATGAAAGAATATATAAAAATTGAAAAAGGCGAAAACTTTTTAACTACAGCTAAAAAGCTGAGCGATCTTATACAAACATTGCCGTTAACGACAGAACAGAACGACACTCTTGTTTATGCGATTATGGAACACGTAAACGCAGGACGAATTGAAGCGTACAAACAGGGATTCGGAGATGCTTTTAATCCTGATGTGCTTAAGAGCCTTAATGAATGCGCTCCCAGCTTCGGCAATTAAAAAAATAACCCGATCATGCGCCAACATGAATCGGGAAACCAAAAACAAAAAATCTTAACCACGACAATTATACCCGATTTCGGGGAGATTGTCAATAGAAAGGAAAATTTTTATGACTAAGCAAGAAAGATCTGAGATTATAGAATCCATACTTGATGATTTAAAATACCTTACTGAAAGCTACGAAAAAGAGGGGAAACGCTTCCCGGCATTACAGGTCATTGACAGTTTTAAAACTCACCCGAACCTCAGCTTTGAGGAACGCACAAAGTTTTTGAATCTTTAAGGAGACATAATATGAAAATCAAGATTACATATCAGCAACATGAAAAGCAGCAGGCGGACAAGCTTGCAGCTCTTTATCTGGAACAGCTCCAGAGCCGAAATAGAATAAGCATATCAAGAAGCGAGAGGCACAAACCGTTCTATCATATTTACATCGCTGACAAGCAGTCAAAATCGAATATAGGCAGCTCAGAACTTAACAAAGCTTAACATTAATAATAGGACAGTCAACAAGGCTGTCCTATTTTTTAGCGGCAGATCGTTATAAAATACTTCCCCACTATAAAAAATATCTGAATACTGGGCAGATATAAAAAAGAGTTTAAGAAGCTTCTCATCAATTTGATGAACAGTTAAAAC
The DNA here is from genome assembly GCA_905199285.1 of uncultured Ruminococcus sp. Classification (GTDB taxonomy): domain Bacteria; phylum Bacillota; class Clostridia; order Oscillospirales; family Ruminococcaceae; genus Ruminococcus. Next base: position 2,806 of record CAJKFZ010000178.1, on the reverse strand, counting down.
ATACGGCAACCAGTCCGAAAATTTCGGAGTGGTTGATAAACTTGCGACGAAATTCGTCGCAACAAAATCATGGATATATCGCTGTCCGAAATTCGTACGGCGTTATTCAAATGTCCGAAATCCGGACGAAGCAACCGCTAATATTCGGTATGGTTCTTAAACGCTTTACAATGCGCTTTACGGTACTTTGATTTCAGGAATGTAAATTATACTACGATAATGATAGACAGCTGTTAATGGCTGATTTTGTGGGCGTTATGACATGATAAATCGGTGAGTCCGTGTTTTAGGGTATCATCTATGTAAATATGGTTATATAGAAGCACCACGTAAACGATTTAAGCAAAGAGGAAGCAAAGAACGAAGCGTGAGCGAACCGAGAGCGAAGCCGTGAGAAAGCCGTGAAAAAATCTTCAACATGATCAAAAAAAGCATTGACAACATTCGATAAAAGTGATATAATAAAAGTAACAAAAGATGAGTACCACCTTTATGGTTAGTCTCTTAGGACATGGGAAAAGCTGATTGTATCAGTTTTTCTTGTGTCCTTTTTTGTTATATCAGTCAAACTCAATGACGTAAAACGGAGGTATATTATGATGAACGATAATAACACAGCAGCTCAGAGCGGCACAGATACTCAGCCAGAGGGAAACGGCGTGCAGCCAGAGCGCACATTTACACAAGAAGAGGTCAATCGCATTATCTCGGAACGGCTTGCAAGAGAGCGCTCTAAAGCAGAACCTACCGAAGAAGAAAAGCGGATTTCTGACCTCAACGCAAGAGAATCTAAAGTTACTTGCTCTGAATGGCTTATAGGTAAAGGCTATCCAGAAAATATAAAAACTGGTATGCTTGAAATGTTTGATACATCAAATGCTGATAACTTTAAAAATAACGTGGAGAAGCTTCTTAAAACGTTCCCGGCTATTATTGAACCTATTAATAATCCTGTCTTGCCTACAACAGGCGGAAACAGAGTTGATGATAAGCTTGCAAGTATCTTTAAACCGAATATTTAAAGAAAAGAGGTTTATTTTAAATGGCAATTGATCTAACAACAAAATTTCTGCCTTATGTTGATGAACAATTTACGGCAGAATCAAAAAAGTCACTTATTACTAATAACGATTTCGACTGGACAGGGGCACATACCGTTAAGGTATACAAGATTTCAACGTCAAAAATGAATGATTATGACCGTTCCGGAAATGGCTTGAATAGAAGCCGCTTTGGAGAAATAAAAGGACTTGATGCGACAACAGAAGAATTCACATTAACGCAAGATCGCTCATTTACATTTGCAATTGATAAGCTTGATACAGATGAAACACAGGCGCAGCTTGCCGGAGCTTCTGCGTTAGCTCGCCAAAATAGGGAAGTTGTTATTCCTGAGGTGGATTCATATATTTATAATGTAATGTGTGACAACGCAGGAAATAAGCCAGCTCCTATTGAGTTGAGCAGTGGAAATATTTACACCGAAATTATTAAAGCTGGTACAGCTCTTGATGATGAATGTATTCCAGATACGGGCAGAATTCTTCTTGTAACTCCTGCTGTTTATGCTTTAATGAAGAAATCGCCTGATATTGTAATGGAAACGGATATCGGCACAGATATGCGAGCTAAAGGTGTTATCGCAATGCTGGACGGTTGCAACGTTATTAAAGTTCCTGCGAGCAGACTTCCGGAACATTTCGGCTTTATGATTGCTCATCCCAGTGCGACAGTTGCGCCAGTAAAGCTTGAAGATTACAGGATTCATCAGGACCCACCGGGCATTTCTGGTTCACTTGTTGAGGGACGTATCTGTTATGATGCTTTCGTTCTTGATAATAAGAAGAATGCTATTTATTATCAGGAACTTGCAGTTAAATAAAAATTCCAGTTGTGGACGTATTTTTTTATGCGTCCACTTTTGCTATAATTTGAAAGGCGAATTTCAATGACAAATGAATTGTTAGTCGAATATATTCAGCAGGGTGGCAATGATGAGCTTATACCGATATTATGGGAGAAAGTCAGAAAACTGTTGTATTCAAAGTCTGACAGCCTTTATCGGCTGCACAAGGAGAGTTGCAGCCATAAGGGTGTAGAGATGTGGGACATCAGGCAAGCGAGTTATACGGCATTTCTGGAAGCGATAAAGGCATACAAGCCGGATAACGGCAGCAAGTTCACAAGCTATTTGAATTATCCTTTTAAGAATGCTGTAAATGAGCTTTTAGGCTTGCGAACTTCCAGAGCGGCAAATGAACCGTTGAACAATTGTACAAGTCTTGATAAACCTATTGAAGAGAGTACAGACGGCGATGTTATATCGCTTCTGGACACAATCGCTGACGATACAAGTCTTGACTTCATTGACAACATGGAAACAAATGCAGTCGGCGATACTGTTCGTGCTGCTGTGAACACGCTTTCAGAGCCTTATAAAGGCATTATAACGGCTTTCTTTTTTGAGGGTATAACTTTATCGGATATTGCCAAAAGGCTTGAAATTTCAAGCGAGAGAGTACGTCAATTGAAGCGTAAGGCGTTAGAACTGCTGCGAAAAAATAAAATCCTGCGTGAACTCTACAATGATATGCAGCAGCATAATAATTTTCGTTCTTTCTCTTGGTTCAGGACATCGCCTGAATACTATGAAATATTGAAAAGACTTAATAAAAAACCGCTGTCTTATGGACAACGGCAAGCGGAGTTATATGCAGCTCAATTGACATGGGAACTTCAAAAAGATGTGCGATAAATGTATTCAAATAATATTTCAGGTAAAATATGTTGCAAGCCGCCGCAACCA
>CAJKFZ010000177.1 GCA_905199285.1 uncultured Ruminococcus sp. | reverse complement strand
GGGTATTCCATTTTCATTCTAAACCAACCTGGTTCAGAATGAACCCAATTACGTGTGGTTATGTACTCAATAGAATCAGAATCTACTGTAAAATCAATGCCTGTAACATCTTTAAGCTTAGTTTCAAGTATAGATGCAAGATCATCAGTATTTTCAAGATATTCAGGGTATACGCCACCAGCCATGATCTTTGACTTCTTAGAAGTTCTTGATGCCTTAACAGTAAACTGACACTTTGTCTGTGTTGAACCAATCACAATGCCTGTATTTTCTTCAATGATATCATAGATAGCAAATTCAAGATAGAGTAAAGGTGTGCTGCCGTGCTTATGTGCTTATTTCCCAAAGTCTAAATCATCAGCAAGATCCATAATTTTGCCCCAAGTATCAGTAGGAACTTTAAAGGAATATTCCCCTTCAAGTTCGTGAATAAGATTTTCCGCAAATTGCTCTCGCTCAAAGCGTTTATTATCGGAGGCGGAATATCCATCTTCATCAACATCATTTCCCTGGGAACCTGCTATCTTCTTAGAAGCCTTAACAGTCTACTTCCTTTTAACAAAAGTAGACTCTGTCACCGGAGCTTCCTTGTAATCAGGATTCGGAACTCTTCTCTGAATGACACGGAACTGGCCTGCTTTATTTTCCCTGCGATATGTCCAAAAATCGGTCTTATATTCAGGATCATTCATCTCATACTCACAAAGGTCATCCCAATCGTAGCCGTAATTTCCCTGTAGCACCTTCACCATTTTGGTCTTGCCGATCCTTCCAGCCTTAATACCGAACTGCTTCTCTCTTGAAGTTCTACCAGCAATTACAGATCGTTTATGGCTCTTAACAATCTTCATACATACTCACCTCATATTTAATTTGTAATTTCATCTGAAATGAATTCAAATATTGACGGCAGAGCATTATGCAGCTCGTCTGCTATTACAAGCGCCGACTTTTCAAGACCCATTCTGCTCAATTTATCAAGTCCATCCATAGCATAGTCAAAATCAGCCTTGATATTGTCCATTTTCTCTTCAAGAACAAAATCTGAATCAGATGTAGCACAAACATACCTCTTCCATGATGACCATCTGCCTTTAATAGTATAATAACGATTTCTATCAGGTATAAAAATATCAGTGAAACTCTGATAAGGTTTCACTGATATAAGGTTTATTTCACAGACTTACCTAAAAGTTTCTCAAACAAATCAGGATTCTTTCTGAGATCAAGCTTACCGTCTACAATAAAGGTTAAAATGTCCTGTTTATCATAAACAATCTTATGTACGGTTTCATCGATTGTACCCTTGCTCAGAAGTGTATAGATATTTACAGGAATGGTAGCTGATATTCTGTGACATCTATCTTCTGCCTGAACTTTATCAGAAAGTGTCCATGGTTCGTCAAGGAATATTACATTATTTGCCACTGTCAGTGTATGGTTCACACTCAATGCTCCAACCCAGTTTGAAAAAATAACTACTTTCTCTCCACTCTCAACGATTTCATAAACTATTTCCAATAACCTTGCGGGTTTAGCATTTTTATGGATATAATCATCATCAATTGAGATATCTTCATCAACAAGTTCCGGACTGCCGTTGACCTGACGTAATCTAAGCATTGATGTAAGTGGATTCATAGATTAAAATATTTCATCCTCATGTTCCCACATATCTTGTTGAATGTCATAATAAAGCTTGCGCTGTATTGGAGTATTTTCTACATACTCTGTATAGCATATTTTAGGTGGCAGATCCAAAACATCTTTTTTCAAACGTCTGAGCATATTGTTTTGGAGCATATTTTTCAGAAATAGTATATTCTTATATGCCATGATTTCATGACCGCCATATCCTCCGAACACACAGAATTGCTGACACCATTGCCAATAACTTTTAATCGAATGCCCATTTACAAGTCTTAATGGAGTATAGTCATCCGTTAGCTTATTGACAATCGGAGTACCAGTCATTGGTATCCATTCAATAGAATTGTTTGTTCTCTTTTTGATTTCGAGGATCAGTTTACCTTGTGTTGACCTAGGTGACATATTCTTATGTAACTCATCAATAGGAATCATCTGCAATTCGTTGTGATCTACCATAGAAATAATTTCTTCTACAAGTGTATATTTTTTACCTTTCTTTGTTCTTAGGGATTCAATATTGGTAATAAGGAAGTATGGAAGTTCGAGAGCTGAAATATCTCCATACATATGTTTGGTTTTTAAGTCCTGTGCTTTATCTGCACTTGTAGTATTAAACTTTATCTGACCATTTCTCTTTAGTCTCGTACCGAGTATATAAGCCTGCTCCGTACTATTGGTATGTGTTTCTATGTCAGCTATATTTTGCAGAATTTACACAGGTAATGATCAAGCAGTGTCTGTATCCGTATATCTTTCTCATATACGAAGCGTAATTAATAACTTCAAGTGTCTTTCCGTCCTTATTCACTTTTCCTTTGGATTCCATTGACTGCCAGGAACATTTTTACATAATTTATTAAAACAGGGTCATATTTAAATTTAAGTACATATGACTTTCCTTCCTGAATTGCATATAACATTATATCGAAAACTCCTATCATTATCTGAAGTGTCCCCCATATCAAGGACAGTAAAAAATTGTTTAATCGTTTGAAATGATTACAATGCCTGATGAAATGAAGCGTAGTGGAATGGAATCAGGCATTGTAATCTCCGCTCGTCATACGGTAATCGGATATTTACCAGTAATGGTATACTTGTAAAAGGCTGATGGTGACAACTTAGCTAAATCCCATTGATACCGTTCGTTATTGTAGTAGTCGATCCAGTCTTCCACTATTTCACAGATTTCTTTGTGAGTAGAGCAATTGTGAATATCGATTTCGTCCTTCATATGATCGAAGAAACTTTCTTGTAGTGCATTATCCCAGCAATTTGCTTTTCGTGACATTAACTGCCTCAGATTATTGCTTTTCAGAATATCAGAAAATGCATAACTTGTATAGTGACTTCCCTGATCTGAGTGAATCAGCGTATCTGTTTTCAATTCGTCTCCATGCTTTTCGACGAGCTGCTGAATGGTATGTAAAACAAAATCAATTTCCAGAGAATCACTAAAGGCATAAGAAAGCGCCTTGTGTGTATATGCATCTATGATAGTTGACAAATAGGTGAATTTACCATCACATCGCTTGATATAAGTGATATCAGTCAAGAGAATTGCTCTCGCTCCATGTTCACGAAATTCTCTGTTCACTTCATTTGCAGCTATTTTTCCAGCGTACATATCACGCAATATTTTCCGGTATGGATTTGGCTTACGAATCGGACAAAACAAATTGTACTTTTTCATCAATCGTCTGATTTTCTTAATATTCATCCTTCTTGGTTCTTTAGGAGCTTTTCTATTGAGAAGCGTCATATGAATACTGCGAGCTCCTTTAGGATAACCACGGAAATTATAGGCATCAAGAATATCTACAAAATCAAGTCTTTCCTTTTCTTCTTTTTCTGCTCTGTCAGATGCGGCATTTAACCATCGATAATACCCGGAACGTGGCACACCAGCTATTTCGCATAGCCATTTTATGTTGAGCAGATTATTTTCTCTGCTGTACATCTCATAAATCAACTCAAATTTTCTTTCAGGCTTTCCACGAATCATTTCTTCTGCTGTGCCTTTCTGTCCAGTAAGATAGTTTTTTTAATAAACTCCATCTCTTGTTTCATATATTCCATCTCATGCTGCATCTTATTCATTTTGTTCAGAATCGTGTTATTATTGTTTTCGGATTCAGGTTTTGATTTTTTGTTAGCTGGTCGCTTAATATCATGAAATCCGTTGCCTGATTCTGCATCCTGGCGAATATGAGCTGCGATTCCGGTAATTCTTCCAGAACCGAGAACTTCCGGCTTAAATCCAAGAGCTATCATAATATCAACAGGTTTCTCTCCTGCTTGATATCTCCTCCAGAATTCTTCTTTAAATGCTATTGTGTAACGTACCATCTTAGAAGTTACACTTTTTACATATGGATTTAGTCTGAGTTCTCGAAGCTCTTCTGTCGTAAATTCAGGTACAGTCCATTTTGATATATCAGTTTCTCCTTGTTATTGATTTTATTATACAACTTTTTTACTGTCTTTTCAAGAAGTGTCCACCTTTTTGTCCTCATGTAAAATTAGATGTCCATTATTTTGGATTTGTTTATTTCTCCGTGTCCACTTTTCGTGGTACAATTCACGTCGTTTTCAATCATAAAACGATAACCTCTAAAATAAAACGTTAGCCTTGAAAAATAAAACGATTGCTTGCTATCGTTTTATTTTACCTCTCAAAAATAAAACAACCACAGTGATTTTTACCTCACTGTGGCTGCTATCGTTTTATGATAAGCCGAAAACGCCTTGTTTCTCGGCTTTTTTACAATAAAAATGCACCTAACGATTGTATCATTCGTTAGTGCGATTATGGCAAGTAACCAAACGAATGATACAATGCACCCTAAATTTTCAGGGACGCAAAAGGGTGCAAATTGCACACTTTTCATAAACCGCAAAACGTATGAATTTTTACAAACATCTGCTTGTCAGGATTCATAAATTTTGCAGTCACCATTCCACCTCACATTTTAAATTATCAAACGAAATTTCAGTTGCTTTTTAGTCGAAGATATGGTATACTAAAATAAAAAGAATGTGAGGTGAGCATCATGGAACGCTCTTTTAATATTACGGGAGCCTGCAATCCGCAGGAACACTACATGGTCAATCTGAACAGCAGACTTGTGGAGATTAAGAAAATGGTGGATGCTGGAAAATATTTTGTTATCAACCGTGGAAGACAGTATGGAAAGACTACAATGCTAAAAGCGTTGAAAAAATATTTGCAGGATGATTATACTGTAATTAGTTTCGACTTTCAAAAGGATATGAGTGAATTAGATTTCAAGGATGAAAACAATTTTTCCATATCTTTTGCACATATATTTATTGCAGCTTTGAAAAAGATAAAAACGATAGATATGGAAATTGCTCAAACTCTGCTAACGCAAATAGATTTTTGGAAAGAACGGTATGGACTGGTGCGTTTATTTCAAGGAATCAGCGAAATTTGTTCTTCTGCTAAACAAAAGATTGTTCTTGTGATCGATGAAGTTGATAGTGCAAGCAATAATCAAGTTTTCCTGGATTTCCTGGCACAGATGAGAGGTTATTATCTTGATCGCCATGACACCCCAACCTTCCACTCTGTCATCCTCGCCGGCGTGCATGATATAAGAAATCTCCGACAAAAAATCCGCTCTGATACAGAACATAAACACAACAGCCCATGGAATATTGCATCTCCTTTCGATGTGGATATGAGTTTTTCCCCTGATGATATTGCAGGTATGCTGACGGATTACGAAAATGATCACCACACAGGAATGAACATCAATGAAATATCCCAGCTGATTTATGATTATACATCAGGGTATCCGGTACTGGTTTCCAGTATCTGTAAACGAATAGACGAGAAGGATATAGATTGGAATAAATCCAATTGCATTACGGCAGTCAAGGGATTGATGATTGAAAGAAGTCCTCTGTTTGAGTCTTTGATCAATAAACTGGAAGATGATACAACTTTGAGGAAATTACTGTATTCCATGCTATTTCAAGGTAGAAAGTTCTTGTTCAATGCATATGATTCAGCAA
>CAJKFZ010000176.1 GCA_905199285.1 uncultured Ruminococcus sp. | reverse complement strand
AGATTAGAAAAATGTGGTATAATAAGAGATATGGAAAGATAAATGAACTGGTAGAAAATAAAAGATGAGCTTGTTATAACTAGAACCAACAAAAGAGAATTTTTTAATAAACTCGAAGTAATAATACCCATGTGAATAATTTGCTATTGAGGGGAAACTTGATATGTTCATTGGAAGAAAAGCGGAATTGAAATTACTGGAAAATCTCTATGCAAGAGATGATTTTCAGTTTCTTGTTATGTACGGTCGGCGTAGAGTAGGAAAGACATCATTGCTACAGGAATTTTCAAAAAAGCACAGGACTATTTTGTTTTCTGCTCAGGAAAAGAATGATGCTTTAAATCTGAAGGACTTTTCAAAAACAGTTCAGCGGCATTTTGACGGCAGCTTTTTCGGAACATTTTCCGGATGGGAAACTGCTTTTCAATATATCGGAGAAAAAATATCAAATGAAAAAATAGTTCTGATGATTGACGAATTTCCGTTTGTGGCAAGTGAAAATCCCTCTGTGAAGAGCATTTTGCAGCACACCATTGACCATAGTTGGAAAGAAAAAAACATCTTTCTGATTCTCTGCGGTTCAAGTGTCAGCTTTATGGAAAATGAAGTAATGGGCTATAAAAGTCCGTTATATGGACGTTCTACCAGTCAATTGGAAGTGCAATCCTTTGATTATTTTGACAGTTCTCTATTTTTTCCGAACTATTCCAATGTAGATAAATTGCTTGCTTATGGAATCCTTGGTGGTATTCCGTGTTATCTGAATACTTTTCATGACTCTCTTTCCATTGAACAAAATATTGCAGAACAAATTTTGCGAACAGGAGCATTTTTAAGAGATGAGCCACAGCTTTTACTAAAAATGGAATTGCGTGAATCGGCTGTTTATAACAGCATCTTTGAAGTGATTGCAGAAGGTGCAAGCCGCTTGAATGACATTGCTTTGAAAACTCACGAGGAGAGTCAGAAATGCTCGAAGTACATCAGTACACTTCAGACGATCAAATTAATAGAGCGAATCACACCATGCGGAGATGATGTATCTTCCAAGAAAAGCTTGTATAAAATTGCGGATAATTTTTATTTGTTCTGGTATCGTTTTGTGTTTGCAAATCGCAGTTATTACGAAATGCTTGGTGATGAGGCGGCGGCAGTAGAGATTACTGAAAATTTATTTGCATATATGGGAAGTGTTTTTGGAACAATTTGCTGTCAGTACCTGATTCGTTTGGCAAAACAGCGGAAGCTGCCGTTTGTTCCACATGACATTGGCAGATGGTGGGGAGCAAATCCGAAGACAAAAAAGCAGGATGACATTGATATACTTGCCTTAAGTCGAAATAGAGAATCAGCGATTTTCTGCGAGTGTAAGTTTAAAAATACTGCCTTTGACATGAAAGAGTATGACGATTTTATTTGTGCATCAGAAATTTTCACACAGCCAAAGAATCGGTACTATTATTTGTTCAGCAAAGGCGGTTATACGTCAGCTGTTCGGGAGCGTGCTGAGCGAGAAAACGTGGTTCTTGCGGAGGTTGATGATTTGTTCCAGTTTGAGAGTTGAATCTTGACATTAAACTTTTTCATAACCTTGCATTTTTCTCAATCTGTAGTATGATACTATCAAATCACGATTTACTAAATTAAGATTAGATTAGTGAGGGTAAAGTTCTATGTTTAGCAGAAAAAATCTGAATTGACTTAAAAAATATCTATTGTGACCAAAGGAAAACGTTCAATGCAAAAGAAAACGCAAGGCAAATTGTATCAAAATAAGCGTTCTTTGGCATAATCGCACCTAACGAATGATACAATCGTTAGGTGCATATTCATTGTAAAAAAGCCGAGAAATAAGACATTTTTGGTTTATCATAAAACGATAGCAGCCACAGTGAGAGGGAAACCACTGTGGCCGTTTCTTTTTTGCGGGGTAAAATAAAACGATAGCAAGTAATCGTTTTATTTTAGAGGTTATCGTTTTATGATTGAAAACGGAGAGACGAAAAGCTTATCAATCAATTTTATAATTTTCAATATAAGCCCTGAAATGTTCCAGATACCGTATTGCAAGCTGACTGAGAGGGCGGTCTGTCATATGGATATATCCTATTTCCATCACTTCATCACTTTCCAAAGGAATGGAAACAATATCTGTTCCATTCAGATCGCTGCTGAGAATGCCGGAAGAAATCGTATATCCATCCAGTCCGATCAAGAGATTAAAAAGTGTCGCACGGTCGGACACGATAATACTTTTTGGACTCTCGTCCGTGCTATGAAGCTCTTCCGAAAAGTAAAAGGAAATATTGATTCCCTGATCGTAAGTCAGTCTTGGATACCCAAGTAAATCTTCACGAGTGGCGATTTTTTTATTTGCAAGAGGATTACTTCTACTGACAAATACATGTGGTCTTGCAGTAAACTCCGGAACAAAATATAATTCTTTATTCTTCAAAATTCTCAGAATCACTTCCCGGTTGAAATGACTCAGAAAGAGGATTCCCAGTTCTGAACGCTGTGTATAGACATCCTCAATAATATCATTCGTCCGAAGCTCACGAAGCGAGAACTCATATTGAGCCTGCCCATACTCTTTTACAAGTGCGACAAAAGCATTGACTGCAAAGGCATAGTGCTGTGAAGATACGGCGAAAATCCGTTTTGCCGGTTCGCCGTATTTATAGGTCTGTTCAAGAAGCTCTGCCTGTTCCACCACTTGTCTTGCGTAGGACAGGAATTTTGTACCTTCTTCTGATAGAATTACCCCACGGTTGCTGCGCAGAAAAATTGTGATACCCATTTCCTGTTCCAGTTCTGCAATTGCTTTTGAAAGACTTGGCTGTGTGATGTACAGTTTCTGCGCCGCCATTGTAATGGAACCGCATTGCACGATCTGTACAACATATTTCAGCTGTTGTAAAGTCATTTTTGCTCACTCCGTTTCCTGCAATTCAGTATAGCATAATTCTGCAAAAAAATCAACAGTACTGTACATCAAGCAGCCTGTGAACTGCTTCATAAATACGTTTTGCAACGTAGGGATTATTCATCGTATACAAATGGATTCCGTCCACACCCTGTGCGATCAGATCTACAATCTGATCAATTGCATAGGCAATTCCTGCATCACGCAGAGCGTCCGGATTATGTTCATATCGCTCCATGACTTTCATGAATTTCTGCGGGAGATGAATCCCACAAAGCTTTACCATTCGCTCAATCTGAGCTTTATTGGTCACCGGCATTATACCGGCTTCAATCGGCACATTAATTCCAGCAATGTCTGCGCGTTCCTTAAACTTGTAAAAATAATCGTTATCCAGAAAAAGCTGTGTAATGAGATGAGAAGCACCACATTCAACTTTTTGTTTCAGATGATTCATATCCTCCACAATGCTTTTGCTTTCCGAATGTCCTTCCGGATAACAAGCTGCAATGATATTAAAATCATAATGTGCATTGATAAATTCAATCAGTTCACTTGCATGAGAAAATCTTCCGTTGGGTTTGGTATCAGATGAAATATCCCCACGCAGGGCGAGGATATTTTCGATACCGTTTGCTTGCATAGAATCAAGAATTTCAACTGCCTCCTGTTCCGAAAGATTGATGCACGGAAGATGTGCCACACTTTCAATACCGTATTTTTTCTTAACATCGGATGTGATTTGAATTGTCTTGCTGCCATTTTTTCCGCCTCCGGCACCATATGTTACGCTGATAAAATCAGGATACAACCCAGAGAGTCCATCAAGCGTCTGATAGATCACATTTTCTGGTTTTGGCGGAAATACTTCAAATGACAGTACAGTTTTTTCACGAAACAAATCAGAGGTTTTCATTACGTATCTCCTTTGCTGCATGGACAAGGTTTTCAAGGCTTGGAACAGTTTCCGTATTACCTCTTGTTTTTAATCCGCAGTCAGGGTTCACCCACAGCTTTTCTGCCGGGATTTTGTCAAGCATTTTTTGCAGTGCTTCTTTGATTTCTTCTACAGACGGAATTCTTGGAGAATGAATATCATATACACCCGGACCTACTTCTGTACAGAAATCATTTTCTTTCAGAACATCTAAAATACTCAAATCAGAACGGCTTGCTTCAAACGTAATAACGTCAGCGTCCATATCGTCAATTTCCTGAATAATATCCGCAAATTCGCTGTAGCACATATGTGTGTGAATCTGGGTTTCAGGCTTCACGCCGCTGTGTACGAGGCGAAATGCGGGTATTGCCCAGTCCAGATAATCACTTTTCCAATCGGATTTTCTGAGCGGAAGTTTTTCACGGAGGGCGGCTTCATCTACCTGAATGATTTTTATGCCATTTGCCTCAAGGTCAAGTACTTCTTCACGAATTGCAAGAGCGATCTGATAAGCACTTTCTTTCAGTGAAATATCTTCACGGGGAAATGACCAGTTAAGAATTGTGACAGGACCTGTGAGAATTCCCTTCATTGGTTTATCTGTCAGATTCTGTGCATAGGTTGACCATTGAACCGTCATCGGCTTTGCACGAGAAATATCGCCCCATATAACCGGCGGTTTCACACAGCGTGTACCATAGGACTGCACCCATGCTTTTTCTGTAAAGATATATCCGTCAAGACATTCACCGAAATATTCTACCATGTCGTTTCGTTCAAATTCACCATGAACCAGAACATTAAGACCGATTTCTTCCTGTAATTTTACGCATTCGGAAATCTTTTCTTTCATATATGTATCATACTGTTCTTCTGAAATTTCGTCCTTACGGAATGCCGCACGAGTATTTCTGACATCCGGTGTCTGCGGAAAAGAACCGATTGTAGTGGTCGGAAACAGCGGAAGCTGAAATCTATCCTTCTGAATTTTTTCACGTTTCGAAAATTCCGGAAGTCTTACAAAGTCAGCATCGGAAAGGGATTTTACTTTCTTCTGGACATCGTAGTCCACACCGCTTCTTGGTTCTGTAAACAAATGTGTGTTTCCCTTATATGCTTCCGTTTCAATCGGGGAATCAGCAGAAAGAATGCTTTTCAGTTCTGCGAGCTCTGTCAGTTTCTCCTCCGCATAAGCAAAATGCTTTTTATAATGTTCTGAAAGCTTTGTTTCGTTTTTCAGTGTGTATGGTACATGAAGCAGAGAACAGGAAGTGTTAAGTATTATCTCAGAACAATGCTTTTGCAGTTCAGAGATAATGCAGAGTGTATTTGTATAATTGTTTTTCCAGATATTTTTACCATTGATAACACCCGCAAACAAAACTTTATCAGTTGGAAAACCATTTGTTTGTACAAGTTCGAGGCTTTTCGTGCCCTCGACAAAATCAAGACCAACGCCGTCAAAATTCAATCCGCAGATTTCGCTGTAACAGTCACGGACATCACCGAAATACGTTTGCAGCAGAACTTTGATTCCCTTCTTATCAGAAAGGATTTTTTGATAAAGTTGAGTGAACAACACTTTATCTTCAGCGGTCATATCCATCACAAGACACGGCTCGTCAAATTGTACCCAATCCGCACCTGCATTAACGAATTGTTTCAGAATATCAGAGTACGCTTTAACAATAGTGTCCGCAAAGTCAAAATCCGTCTTGTTTCCTGTATACTTTGAAAGCTTCAGGAATGTATATGCTCCGATCATGACAGGTTTTGTTTTCACACCGTTTTTGAAAGCCTCTGCAAACAGTTCAAATGGTTTGTTCCCTGATAA
>CAJKFZ010000175.1 GCA_905199285.1 uncultured Ruminococcus sp. | reverse complement strand
GTATAATATATAAAGATAACTGATTTTTACTAAGGAGGACTTATGGCGAAGAAAAGAACGGTTCAGCATATATCAAATAAAAAAAGAGGCAGACCAAGGGTGAAGTTCAATTTTGGAGTTCTTGTGGTCATTTTTGTGCTTTCCTTTGCCGGATGTTTTGCCTTGTATATGCTTGCAGCAAATTTGAATGATGATTTTTTAAACGATAGCTCTGAAAAAAATGTTGTACAGGAACAGCCTGATTCCGACGATGAAGATGCGGATGATTCAACTGAATCTCCTTCTGATAAATCTGAAAAAACGTCGGAACAGCAGGGGAACACGTCAATAACCAATCCCGTACCGCAGTCCGAAGCAGTTGACGTATCTTACCTTGAAAGCTGCTGCCTTATAACGGATTCAACACTCATCAGAATGGCAGATCATACATCATTTAAAGATGTTATAGGAAGCGAGCAGCTTGGAGCTGCGGTATGCAACGAACAAAAAGTTGAATCTACCTACGGAACTGTAACTGTCTATCAGACAATGCAGCTAAAAAAGCCGACTAATCTTTATATAATGCTTGGAAGTGATATCGGAGTATCAAGTGTTGACGACATGATATCAGCTTACACAACTCTTGTGAACAGTCTCCATAATTATCTGCCTGATACCAAAATCTATATCATGCAGCTTCCTCCGGTTTACATCAATGCGGAAACACTTAATAACGATTTGATAAATCAATATAACAGCCGTCTGCTTGATGTGGCAAGAAATACCGGAGTTTACTGCATTGATACAAATACAGCGCTCAAATCGGCTGAGGGAAATCTTTCGGAAGAATACTGGAACACTGAAACAGGAGAATTGAGTGAGTCGGCATACAAGGCGATAAGCGATTATATAAGAACTCATACAGCATAATTCTAACGTTTGACTTGATTTTGCGCACCACAATATATTGTGGTGCGTTTGCTTTTCATCAAAGCGTTTTTGAAATGACGATATATCGCCAAAATCCATTTTCTAAAGCGCTTTTTAGTTGAAAATCACCAAAAAATACGATAATAAGTTTGCTTTTTACTGCTTAATTGTACAATTGACAAGCAGGCGTATTTGCATTATACTTATATATGACGATAGAAACGAGACTACTATATATTGTGTTCGGAGGTAATAGGCAATGATAATTCATATTGTTAAAAGAGACGGAAGAAAAGTGCCATTTAACATAGAAAAAATTGCGAACGCTATTTTCAGAGCGGCTCAATCATGCGGCGGAACTGATTTCAATACCGCTGTTGATATCGCTGTTGAGGTTTGCAGAATCTATGAAGAGCAGAACAAGGGTAAAGTTCCTACTGTTGAGGAAATTCAGGATCTTGTTGAGAAAACTATTATTGAAAAAGGACACGCTAAAACCGCAAAGGCATATATTCTTTATCGCTATGAGCGTACACGTTCACGAGAAATGAAAACGAATCTTATGTGCGTTCTTAATGAACTTACTTTCAGTTCGGCAAAAGACAGTGATATAAAGCGTGAAAATGCCAATATCGACGGCGATACGGCTATGGGAACGATGCTTAAATACGGCTCTGTTTCTGCTAAGGAATACTATGAGATGTATGTTCTTGAAGAGGAACACGCTAAGGCTCATCGTGAAGGCGATATACATATTCACGACCTTGATTTTTATACTTTGACAACCACTTGTTCGCAGATAGACCTGAAAAAACTCTTCACGAACGGATTCTCAACTGGTCACGGATATCTGCGTGAGCCTAACGATATTTCAAGTTATTCAGCTCTTGCCTGTATTGCTATCCAGTCCAATCAGAACGATCAACATGGCGGACAGAGCATTCCAACGTTCGATTACGCTATGGCAGACGGAGTAAAAAAGACTTACGCTTCAAGATATATTCAGAATATCGCAAGAGCGCTCTCCCTCATCGGCGGAGTGGAAAATGAATTTGAAATTGCAGATTCAATCAAAAAAGAGATTCGTGAAAAATATGATCTCACCCCCGTCCTAACCAATGATAACGGATACAAGAAAAAGGAATTTGAACTGCTCCTCGATCATACGGACAAGGAAACTGCTGAAAAGATTCAGAAATTTGCGGCAAGAAACGCTGAAAAAGAAACGGACAGAGCTACTTATCAGGCTATGGAAGCGCTTATTCATAACCTCAATACAATGAACAGCCGTGCCGGAGCGCAGACTCCATTTAGCTCAATCAACTATGGAACAGATACCTCTCCCGAGGGAAGAATGGTCATAAAAAATGTCCTTCTCGCTCAGGAAGCCGGACTTGGAAACGGAGAAACTCCGATTTTCCCGATTCACATTTTCAAGATTAAAGAGGGTATCAATTATAATCCGGAAGATCCGAACTACGATCTCTTCAAGCTTGCCTGTCGTGTTTCTGCAAAGAGACTCTTCCCGAACTTTTCATTTATAGATGCTCCGTACAATCTTCAGTACTATAAACCGGGCAATCCTGATACAGAAATCGCCTATATGGGATGCCGAACAAGAGTTATTGGCAACAATTATGATCCGTCAAGAGAAATCGTTACGGGTAGAGGAAATCTTAGTTTTACTTCAATAAATTTACCGAGACTTGCTATAAAAGCCGACCATAATGTCGGATTATTCTTTGAGATGCTGGAAGATATGATGAATCTTGCCATCGATCAGCTTATGCATCGTTTCAGGATTCAGTCCCAGAAGCGTGTGCGTAACTATCCTTTCCTTATGGGACAGGGAATCTGGATAGATTCCGACAAGCTTTCAGCAGATGATACTGTTGATGAAATTCTGAAACATGGTACGCTTTCCGTCGGATTTATCGGTCTGGCTGAGGCTCTGAAAGCTCTTATTGGCGTTCATCATGGTGAAAGCGAAGAAGCACGTGAGCTGGGAATGGAGATCATTACTGCTATGCGAACACGAATTGACGAAGAATCTAAAAGGACCGGACTTAATTTCTCGCTTCTTGCAACTCCGGCAGAGGGACTTTCAGGACGTTTTGTCCGTATGGACGCACAGAGATTTGGCATTATCGAGGGAGTTACCGATCGTGATTATTATACGAATTCGTTCCATGTTCCGGTTTATTATCCCATAAGTGCATTTGAGAAAATCAAAATTGAAGCTCCATATCACGAACTTACGAATGCCGGACATATAAGCTACATAGAACTGGACGGAGATCCGCTTGAAAATCTTTTAGCGTTTGAAAAAATCGTTCGCTGCATGAAAGAATCGGGAATCGGTTATGGAGCTATAAATCATCCTGTAGATCGAGATCCGTGCTGCGGTTACACTGGAATTATTGGCGAAACGTGCCCGTGCTGCGGAAGAAAAGAGCATAGCGGAGCTGTTGCATTTGATAGAATTCGTCGAATCACAGGCTATCTTGTAGGAACACTTGATCGTTTTAACAATGGAAAACGTTCCGAAGAACATGATAGAGTCAAGCACAATATTTAAGGTGAGAATAAAATGAAATTACGGATTGCCGGAACTGTAAACGATTCTATTGTTGATGGACCAGGAATCAGATTTACAATTTTTACGCAGGGCTGCCCTCATCATTGCGAGGGCTGCCATAATCCTCAGACGCATGATTTCAACGGCGGAGAAATTGTTGAAGCCGATGAAATCATCGAGAAAATAAAAAAAAATCCTCTGCTTGACGGTGTGACGTTCAGCGGAGGAGAGCCTTTTTGTCAGGCAGAGACTCTTGCGGATATTGGCAGAAAAATTAAAGCGATTGGATTAAATATAATCACTTACACCGGCTATACCTTTGAGGAGCTTTACGAAAACAGAGAAAAAAATCATTGGAACGATTTGCTTTCTGTTACGGATTTTCTTATAGACGGAAAATTTATTTTGTCGCAAAAGGATTGGAATCTGAAATTCCGTGGAAGCTCGAATCAGCGGTATATAGACTGTCAGAAAAGCCTTAAAGAGGGTAGGGCAGTTGAAGTTGAGCCATGATCATATATAAAAAGGACGAACATAAAGCAGAATACTCATATAGAAGTTTTTAGCCCGAAATCGGTTTGTACGAATCGTTTTCGGGCTTGTTTTTGATATTGTATTACTCGCATAAATTAGAATTTAGTATTCATCAAAAAATCTTTGCAGCTTTTCAACAAATATACCAATATGTAATCCGTCAACAAATGAATGATGTGCTTGTACTGAAATCGGAATATAATACTTGCCGTCTTTCTCATAATATTTCCCCCAATCAAACAAAGGGGTAGCATTATCCTTTTTGCCTGAATTAGTGTGGGAGATATGCGTATAGGTCACCCAAGGCATAGAAGAACATTGAAACACATCGTTTCCTAACGGACCGGTAAAATATTCTTTCTGTTCTTTTGCGGTTTTAGTCGCTAATTCCACATAATCCTTAATGTTATCGGTCATAGGAACATTAACTACCTTAAATAATTCGGTTTCATCATTAAGATAAGTAAATGCAGTATCAATATTGTCAAACAAAACGACTTTGCCATCAAGGAATCTGTATCTGAATGCCTCTATTTCATTGGCACATTTACAAACAGCATAGACCATGGCTATAGTAAAAGAGAGTCCCTGTTCTTTAACTTTTCTCTTGAAATTAGTTATGTCTGCTTCAAACGTAACACAAAAAGCAGGTTCAACGCTATTTCTGAAAACCATACGGTGCATAGTACGTTTCCACTTAGTTTCATCAATCACCTGATAACGATTTGCCATGATTTTATTCCTCCAAATTCCGATTTATTTTACTAAAATTTATAGCACGACCACAACAGTATGTCAATAATAAAGCCATAGTGCTTCCCATCGTAAAATCAGAAGTACTATGGCTTGAAGTTCTTTATGAGTGCCGCACTAATGGTTCGTCCGTTAATTTAGGCAAAAAAATCCGCCTTGCCGTCATATAGCGAAATAAAACCAAGCGTTTACGCAAGGTGGGTAGTCGCCCGAATGCTTCACGCTCCCTTCTTCCACGATGGGGAGGTCTGCAATCCACAGCCGGAGCTGAATTCCCTTAAAAAAAGTGTTGGATTATAAAAACTACAATTACCCGAACAAGGCAGAATATTTAATTGACATATATATTATAGCACAAATAAATCAGAAAATCAATACCTAAATTATGTAAAGTTGTAAATTTTTAAAGAATTTTATTCTTCATCGAAAGAATCTTCTTCAAAAGCTTCCTGCATTCTCTGGAGAAAGAATTCTGAAACTGCTTCAAATTCATCATCATCATCAATAGAAGCGAGAATCTCTTCGCCGTTATCCTCAATTGCCTTTAATATTACAAGGTCACAATCGGCATTAAGAAAATCGTCATCCTCTATAGCCGGTACCATTGCAAAATACTGTTCACCGTTAAGCTCAGCAGTGTCAATAAGCTCGAAGTTCTTTTTATTGCCCTCTTCATCGACAAGTTCAAAAAGTTCGGGAGTGTATTCGTTCATTTCAGACATAAAAATGCTCCATTTCCGGCATCAAGCCATATAAAAATTTTCTGAAAAACTTTAAAAGAATTTCAGCTCATATTTATTATACACCATAAAAACAAAAAAATCAAGAGGAAATAAGAGGTACAGACACGTTTGTGCAAATTATATCAAAATTATCTTTTAACATTGTCAGTTGTTACAAATATTCTAAATCAATAAAAAATATTGAAAGAAAC
>CAJKFZ010000174.1 GCA_905199285.1 uncultured Ruminococcus sp. | reverse complement strand
ATAAAAAATTTTATTAAATATTGTAAAGCAGCATTGCTCCGTTCTCCTTAATACTGCATACTATATATCAGGAGGTGTTACTAAACAAATGAATCATAATACCAAGAAAAACAGGAATGCAAGCGATTGTAATAATGTGCCGTTGGCATTTCCGCCGCAGCATCAGAACAGACAGCCGGGATTTGAATATGTAATGAATCCAAGACCCATGTCGGAATGCTGTAAGCCGTGCAGAAAGCTTGAAAACAAGGTGGCATTGATTACTGGCGGCGACAGCGGTATTGGCAGAGCCGTTGCATACGATTTTGTTAAAGAGGGCGCAGAGGTTGTTATTGTATATTACGATGAGGATCGTGATGCCAAGGAAACCGCAGAAAAAATAAAACAGCTCGGAGGCAGATGTTTGCTTATTCAGGGTGATTTAAAAAATCCGGACTTTGCAAAAATGTGCGTTAATAAAACGATAGAGATTTTCGGCAAGCTTGATGTACTTGTAAATAATCATGCGGTACAGTTTGTTCAGAGGAGCATTCTTGATATTTCTCATGAACAGCTTGAATTTACATTTAAAAATAATGTATTGTCATTTTTTTATTTGATACAGTACGCTTTGCCTTATATGAAAAAAGGAAACTGTATCATAAATACGGCTTCTGTTACAGCGTATGAGGGTAATAAGGATCTTATAGATTACAGTTCAACCAAAGGTGCGATTGTTGCTCTGACAAGATCTTTGGCATTGTCACTTGCCGATAAAGGAATCAGGGTGAATGCTGTTGCTCCCGGACCTATATGGACACCGCTTATTCCGGCGTCGTTCTCAGCGGAAGAAGTTAAAACCTTTGGCTCAAAAACTTCGAAAGTACCTATGATGAGGGCAGGACAGCCGTTTGAGGTTTCTCCATGTTATGTTTTTCTTGCTTCTGAAGATTCAAGCTATATGACAGGTCAGGTTCTACATCCAAACGGAGGCACAATAGTGGGTTCTTAAAAAGAATAATCTTTGCAGATATGGAAATAATACTCATAGGAAACGGAGGTTATTTCTATGTTTAAACATGAAAAAATGTTATTTCATCCAGTGGAAATCGAGAAACCCAATCCGCAGTATGCCGCTCTTTTACAGGAACAGCTTGGCGGCGCAAACGGAGAACTGAAAGCAGCTATGCAGTATATGTCCCAGAGTTTCAGGATAAAAGACCCTGAAATCAAAGATTTATTCCTTGATATTGCGGCTGAGGAACTTGGACATATGGAAATGGTCGCTCAGACAATCAATTTGCTTAACGGTCATGACGTAAACGCTCAGAGCGTTCCTGCCGGAGAGATAGAATCTCATGTTCTTCTGGGCTTGAATCCCGGACTTATCAACGCTTCGGGATATTCATGGACGGCAGATTACGTCACCGTAACAGGCGACTTATGTGCCGATCTTCTGTCCAATATTGCGTCGGAGCAGAGGGCAAAGGTTGTATATGAATATCTTTACAGACAAATTGAAGATAAGAAAGTAAGGGAAACTATTGATTTTCTGCTGAATCGTGAGGAGGCGCACAACGCCATGTTCCGAGAAGCGTTTAACAAAGTACAGAATACAGGTTCAAATCGTGATTTCGGTACGACGAAAGCCGCAAAAATGTATTTCAGTATGTCGGAACCTTCGCCTGCCAATACGTCATTCCCCAAAACGGATGTTACTCCTCCGTCATTCAGTTAAGTGATCATATTTAAAAGTTCGATCCGTTAAGAAACAGTATAAAATCAGGATTTTTAAACGAATATAAATCACTCTTACAATAAGTGGGAGTGATTGTTTTTATTGACATAAAACTAAATTATTAAGAGTATATACTATTAAAATGAAAAATTTATTTGACAATTCTTTTTTATAACGGCGTAGAATCAGGATTTTTATAGGGCAGCTATTTGGTATCAGCTTGACAAAGGCAAAGCTGCTAAACGTGACTTTGCCTCAAATTTTATAAATTTAATTAAAGGAGATCGTTGTTTGAATAAAAATAACAGAACTGAGATAGCAGCGTAAACGGGAAGTTTGCGAATACTATCTAACACAAACCTCCCGTGTTGCGTCACAACATTTCAGGAGGAAAAACAATGAATAAAAATGACTGCATTATCCGTTTGGAAACAGAGAAAGACTATCGTGAAGTTGAGAATCTTGCTCGTGAAGCGTTTTGGAATTTAAGCGTTCCAGGCTGCGATGAGCATTATTTTATCCATGTAATGAGAAAGCATAAGGACTTTATCCCTGAGCTTGCTCATGTCATTGAAACCGATGGAAAAATCATCGGCTGTATTATGTATACAAAAGCTGAGCTTACAGACGAAAACGGTAATATAAAGCCGATCGTCACTATGGGACCAATTTGTATCCACCCTGATTTTCAGCGCATGGGATATGGTAAAGCGCTTCTTGAACACACCTTTGAAATCGTAAAGAAAATGGGATATGACGTGATTATAAATTTCGGCAATCCCGACAATTACGTTGCCCGCGGCTACAAAAGCTGCAAAAAGTACAACGTGTGTTTTGAAGGCGATGTTTTCCCCGCTCCTTTGCTTTTGAAAATCCTTAGCGATGACGTTCTCGACGGCAGAAAGTGGTTTTATCACCCCAGTAACGCCGATGAGCCATGCGGAGATACTGAGGCTGTTGCAGAATTTGACAAACTTTTTCCGCCAAAAATCAAGGCATGGCAGCCAAGTCAGGAGGAATTTTACACTCACTCCCATTCAGTTATCAGATAATAATGGATAAAATTAAGCCGACAGTTTTTTGCTGTCGGCTTTCCTAGTGGTTTCAGGCAGTTTCTTTTTTAATGTAAATCACTTTGCTATCCTCAAAATCTCCATTGAATTCAAACCTCACATCAAGGCTTTTGTCCTCGTTTTGATGCACATAAATTTGTTTTACAAGTATTCTGAGGTTTGCATCACTAATTTTACTTTCCGATAGAATATCTTTGAGTAAATCTGATGTGCTTTTCAGATTATCACGTTTCTGTTGGCTTACTTCATCGTATCGCCTGCTTGCTTCAATTTTATTCTGAAAGTCTGCTATTTCTTCTTCACGTTTAGCAATCATATTGTTGTAAATTGAAGCGTGTTCCCTGTCCGCAATACGCTCCATTATAATTTCTTCAATCTGATTCTGCAGTACTGCAATCCGTTCTTTGTATTGCTTTATTCTCTGCTCATACATAGGCTTCTACCTAAGCCAATCCCTGACTATTTTATCATATTTATCACTCTCGGCAACTATTCTTTCTGTCAGCATTTTTACTTCGCCATAAATCAATGTATCAAGTTGCGATTCGTGAATTCTATGCGGAGTACAGTACTCCTTACCGTATCTGTGGTGACTATTACAAGTGTATTCAACCCATTCAGTATCTCTCCACTGTCTGCGCTTGGCAATAAGTATTGCCCCGCATTCCGCACATTTAATCAATCCGCAGTAACGATGAATCGCTCTGCCATTACTTGCTCTGACGTTTGATTTCTTACGGCTCTCAAGCATTTTCTGCGCCTGCTCGTAGGTTTGCTTATCGATGATAGCAGGCAGAAATTCTTCATGTCTGTACTGCTCCGATTCGGGAACAACATTGAACATTTCAAATGATTTTTTATCGCCGTTGTAATTGACAACGACTGAATTGATTTTGGGTATCGTTCTCGGTCTTGACATAATTTTATCGACCTCCCTATTGTTATTACATACGTTTTCCTGTAAACATTAAATTGAGCATTTTAAATTTTCCTTTCTTAGATTTTTTAGTTTTTCTGATAATCAACAGCATCTTCGTAGTCGATGATACCGTTGATTTTACGGACTTCTGTAACGCACATAGCGTGCAGACTTTTCAAAGTTTCATCATCCACATCGTTGAGTGCAGCAGTCATATGCGAGAGCTTTCCAAGCTCGACAGCGACTTTAAAAATCAATCTCGCAAGCCGCTGCTCTGTACCTTTTATTTGCGCTTTCACCGTTTCCGTTATCATAGGGGAGAGGTAATTCACCTCCTCCTGCTGACGAAGATAGCCGATGTAGAACTTAACAGCTTTCTCAATAAATTCCGTTTTCGATGCACAGTTGTCCTCATGGTACTCCTGTTCGATCTTCTTAATTGTTTCCGACTGAAAATATACAGCCATTTTTGCCATTTTTTGTTTTGCCATAAATACACTTCCTTTTCTTTTACGCCCCCTAAAAATTTGCCGTACTTACGCAGTTTTCTGCGGCTACGACCCCTAAATTTCTAAAATTCCCATTTCACGACCCCTATGCAGAAACTCCGCAAACGCCGTAGAATGGCGGTCGGCTTTGCCGTCTGCTGTGACTGCGACCCCGTCGCTTTAACTAGCAATGAAATATTAAAGCGTACAAAATCAGAATTTTCATAGATTGGTGGCTTACTTTTCATTGCTAAATCAAAGTATTTTTCTGTATCGCCAGCATCGGCTCACAAATCGATCGTGTGCCGCTTTTATACTCTCTGTCGATAACTTGTCCGATTGAAAATACTAGGGCGCAAATCGGCTGACGTTCGCTCAACGTTCCGAATAGAATTTCTTTTTATCCAGCATGATCACATTTACGACTGTATTTGAATTATCACGAATAGAAATTGTATTTCTGCTTGTTCTTGAAATGAGAATACCATCTTTACGAAGCTGCCGAAGTAACTCATTCTTGCTGATACTGAAATGCTCACCCTGTTCTGCACACAGCTTTCGCACTTCTGAATGCGCAGCGTCTGCAAAGAGATAGTAATAATCATCATCCTGCAATCCTATGCAATTTTTCTGACGAGGACTACTCTCTGCACCTCTGATCTCAACATAGCATCGATCGCTGTCAAGCAAACTGCGAAGCTTTTCACAGAATCTTGTCGTAGGATTTTCAAGCTCGATCTTTCAGAATTATTTCATCGAATATTTTTTCAAATTTATCAATCTCAGATTTTGTTATCTGCTCACTCATATTTAAGAACATAAGCAGAAATGAAAATCTGATTTTCAGATGTGCAAGCATATCGGGAGTTCGGTTATGAAATTTAATTTTTGATCTGCATAGCACACTTATAAAATCAGAACGATATTTCAAAAACATATCTTCAAGTATTTTTACAAATGAACTTTCATTAGCAAGGTACGCATCTTTTATCCAATCAATATAAAACTGCATGATCCCACAAAGCGTACCGCTGCCTGCAAGCTGCTGATACTCCGACAGTTCATCAAGATTAACATCATTCTCATTCAACTCAATGTTGAAGTACCTTGCTGAACCCGAAACAGAAATTTCATGAGCATACTCCGCTGTGATGATTGCATTGCCTGTTGGCGGTCGACTTGACTGTAACTCGGATTTACTGTTAAATCTTGCACGACCAATTCTATCGCCATAGTATCTTGAAATATTCTGAGCGATACCTTTCATCTCCTGTTCGTGAAACATTCCGCTTGGATGAAAGTCATCGATGCAGGTCAGCACGTCTTTAAGATAGTATATATTGCACAAAATGCTGTTTGCTGTATCGTGAAAGGACATGGGCAAATCGCTT
This sequence comes from uncultured Ruminococcus sp., assembly GCA_905199285.1. Lineage (GTDB taxonomy): Bacteria > Bacillota > Clostridia > Oscillospirales > Ruminococcaceae > Ruminococcus. Next base: position 139 of record CAJKFZ010000174.1, on the reverse strand, counting down.
GCTGAAAATTTTCCGAAGAACGAAAGGAACAACGCCGCAAGCGTTGACTTTCTTGAACCTGTTTTACCGATAAGAGCAGTTACAAATGTGATTTAACAAGCAGAATACAAAAAACCTTTATTTCTCCGGTTTATCCTTT
>CAJKFZ010000173.1 GCA_905199285.1 uncultured Ruminococcus sp. | reverse complement strand
ATAACGCCGTCTCATAAGACATAGATCAAAAACATTCCAAGTTCCATCACCGTCTAAGTCATAATCATTTCCATGCGCATTGGTTGTACGGGCAAGCAGGAAATCTTGCAAGTTTGCCAGCTGACGATGTTCAGGAATATTATCGTCCGGCATTTGTTCTTCCCAGAAACGAACGGCATCATAAATCCAGCCCTCTGCATTTGTGCCTGTTCCAATACCGAAACCGTGGGGCAATCCCTCATAGGCGTGAAATTCAGTTGGAATACCATAACTCTCCAGACTTTCAAGACGATTCTGTATAGTTCTATAATTTGCAATACCATCATTTGTGCCGACACAAGCATATGTCGGAGCGTCTGTCGGCGATGAAGCATTATAGCCTGTATACTGCATAATGACTGCACCTGCCTGTTGAATATCGCTGCGCTGCGTCAAAGCATCAAGATTATCTGCATTGCCTAATGTTGCAGCCATTCTTGCACCGGCAGAGCCTCCCCAGAGTGAGTAATAGTCTACGTCAACTTCCAGTTCTTCGGCATAGTTATAGATAAATTCGATGGCTTTTGCAAGATCACTGTATGGATCGTCCGGACGGTAAATCAGTGCAAATGCGTTATATCCCATTTTAGAAACTTCCAGTGCATGAGGGAAACTGTCGTGCATTGCACCAACATAGGCAAATCCGCCGCCTGCATTCATAATGGCAAATTTCGCTCCCGGTTCGCCTTTAAAGAAGAACAGCCCCGTATCACGCTTGGACGGATCGTCATTCATTTCTGCTTCGCTATAAATTGGATAGAAAATCTGCTGTCCGCTTTCAGCGCTTTCTGCAAGCGTGTTGATTATCTCAACTGTTTTTTCGGGCTGAATATAGTTATACCATGTATATACACGGCTCGTGCTGATTTCCGCAAGCGTCATATCGTCTGTGACAGTGCGGTCAACGGGAAATAAAAGTCTCCCGAAATCTTCAAATGCAGGATTGGCGATAACCTCTCCGACTGTTGTATTTGTATCCACTCTTTGTTCTCCTGTGACAGAAGCCGCTGCGATTGAAGCTATTTCAGAACTACTTGTATTTGTTGGTGTTTCAGGAAAATTACCACAGGAAGCTGTAGTCATAGTTAAACCTGCAAGCAATAGCATAAGAAATTTCTTCATTGAGAATCCTCCTATCAATCATATTTAACGAATAAAATTCGTACGCTGGAAGGGTTCTTTTTCCGGAAGTCCATAAGTTTCTTTGCCCAGTGCAATACTTTTCATCAGGAATGTCATATTGTTTGCCAGCGTTCTCATGCCCTGTAAGCCCTCCATATCCTGTTCAGCTTCACCTGCCTCTCTGCCGTGAATGCTATTCCAGTACTGACCAGAAGCAACGGGCATTCCCGAAATTGTGAAGAACTTGTTCAACTCGTCAAAGGTTGAAGATAATCCGCCACGCCTTGCAGCAACAACGGCTGCGCCAACTTTCATGGTTTTGTCAAAATGTGTGCTGTAAAACAATCTTGTTAGAAAAGCAATCAGCGTAGCGTTTGCGGAAGCATAGTAAACAGGACTTCCGACAACAAGACCGTTGCATTCCTCAAATTTTTTAGCTGTTTCATTCACAATGTCGTTAAACACACATTTTCCTGTCTTAGCGCATGAAGCACACGCAATGCAGCCACGGATGTCTTTATTACCAACATGAAGAATTTCAGTTTCGATTCCCGAATTGGTGAAGATCTTTTCCATTTCGTTCAGTGCGATGTATGTGTTTCCGTGTACACGAGGGCTTCCGTTTATCATTAATACTTTCATTTTATTTCACCGACTTTCCTGATAAAATCAAAATCTTTTTACGCATAATATTTCTCCTTTCAAGGTTAAAAGCGTGTTCACAAAAAGATTTTTTTCACAAAGTATGTGAACACGCTCAGAGAGGTACAATAATAGTATATCATATTGTATATAAAAAAGGAAGTTCAAATTGGTTACTGACTGTAAACCTTTGGGTATGAACTGAAAAACTAATTGAAACTTCTCATTTCTCATTTTTGGTGATATAATAAGACTATAAATTAAACAGGAGGTTACCAATTATGGAATATGTACAGCTGAACAACGGACTGAAAATGCCCATGCTTGGTTATGGCGTTTATCAGGTGACAAAAGACGAATGCGAGAGATGCGTTATGGATGCATTGAAAACCGGTTATCGTTTGATCGATACAGCGCAGAGCTATTTCAACGAGGAAGAAGTCGGCAATGCAATTGTGAAATCAGGAATTCCGAGAGAAGAAATTTTTCTGACAACTAAGGTCTGGGTTGAGCATTATGGCTATGAGGAAACTAAAAAATCTGTCTATGAATCAATGCGGAAATTGCAGACGGAATATATTGACCTCATGCTTCTTCATCAGCCTTTTAGTGACTATTACGGAGCATATCGTGCATTGGAGGAACTTTATAACGAGGGTGTTTTAAAAGCGATCGGCGTATCCAATTTCTATCCCGACAGACTGGTGGATATTGCGAATTTCGCTGATATTGTGCCTATGGTGAATCAGGTGGAAACACACGTACTCAACCAGCAGACGGAAGCGAAAAAATGGATGGATAAATATGAAGTGCAGATCGAGGCATGGGCTCCGTTTGGCGAGGGCAGGGGAGGATTGTTTGAAAATCCTATTCTTACAGCAATCGGCGAAAAATATGGCAAGACATCCGCACAGGTAATGCTTCGCTGGAATATACAGCGTGGTGTGGTAGTACTTCCGAAGTCTACACATATCGAGCGAATGGAGCAGAATTTCAACGTATTTGATTTTGCATTAACTGAAGAAGATATGGCAGCGATCGCTGCACTGGATACGCAGACAAGCTCTTTCTTCTCTCATTATGATCCTAAAATGGTAGAGTGGTTCGCAAAAATGGTGGAAGAACGTAAGCATCAACATGATAGCTCCAAGGAAAAGAAAAATTGGTAAGCAATAGAAAACGTTCTGAATTTTTTACAGTGTAACTGGAGATAAGTCCACGTTTGGATACAGTGATTGTGAAAATCAGCTGAAACCTTTCGGTTCACACTTGAAAAAATTGCCAATTTATGATATAATGGCACTGTCGATAACTTGAAAGGCGGTGCCATTATGTATAATCCCCAACTGGAAACATTTTTAAAAGTAGCTGAATGCGGAAGCTTTAACAAGGCGGCAGAGGAGTTGTATATCTCGCCGCCTGCGGTGATAAAACAGGTAAATCTTCTGGAGTCATCCTTGAACTTACAATTGTTTATCCGAACGCACAGAGGATTGATTCTGACAGATGCAGGAAAATCATTGTATCATGATACAAAATATATCATTCAGTATTGCCACGAATCTGTCAATCGAGCAAGAAATGCCATGCAGAAAGAAGAATCTGTTATCAGAATCGGAACATCTCCGATGACTCCCGGGCAATTTTTAATGGATATGTGGTCAAGTATTCATGAAATTTGTCCGGATATTAAGTTTAAACTGATTCCGTTTGAAAATACGCCGGAAAATTCGATAGAGATTCTGAAAAATCTTGGAAAGAATATTGATATTGTAGCAGGTCTGTTTGATGACGCCTTTTTAAAATCAAGAAAATGTGACGGTCTTTTACTTTCTTATGAACCCATACGCTGTGCAGTTTCGATTTATAATGAGCTTTCAAACAAATCCAGACTGTCAGTAAATGATCTTTATGATCACAATTTCATGTTAATTAAAAGAGGCTGGAACAAGTGCCTTGATATGATGCGTGATGATTTACTGCAAAATCATTCTCAGATAAACATTGTGGATTTTGATATGTTTACACTAAATGCTTTCAATCAGTGCGAGAACAGCGACAATATGATGATCTGCATCGATAACTGGGCAAATGTGCATCCTTTGTTAAAGGTTCTGCCTGTGGATTGGGATTACTGCATACCATTTGGACTTTTGCATTCTCCCAAACCGTCGCCAAATGTGAAACGATTTCTGGAAGCCGTACGACAAGTGAAACCTGCTCCGGAGTGTAAACCTAAAGTTTAATACTGATTAACAAATCGAGACTTCTCAAGAGGTCTCGATTTTGTTATAATAAGAAGTGTAAGGGGGCAAAATTATGGAAAAACGTAATTTAGGAAAAGACTTTACAGTTTCTGCTGTAGGAATGGGGTGTATGGGGTTGTCCCATGCTTATGGCGCTCCGACAGAAAAGAACGAGGCAATTCGCCTGCTGCACCAGGCGGTTGACTTGGGATATACCTTTTTCGATACAGCCGAGGTATACGGCACAGCAGATGACCCGCATATCAATGAAGAAATCGTCGGGGAAGCGCTTCGTCCATATAAGGATAAAGTTGTTATTGCAACAAAATTTGGAATCCGTTTTGATAAGGAGTGCGGTACATATCCGTATCCTTTGATAGCAGATGCACGTCCTAAATCAATACGAAAATCCGTAGAAGGCTCTTTGAATCGGCTTGGAATTGAATGTATCGACTTGTATTATCAGCACCGTATTGACCCGAATATTCCGCCGGAGGAGGTCGCAGGTGTGATGTCAGAACTGATAAAAGAGGGCAAAATCAAGAGATGGGGTATTTCTGAAACAGGTGAAGAATACCTCAGACGGGCACACGTTGTATGTCCTGTTACGGCGGTAGAAAATCGCTATTCCATGATGTACCGGGACTATGAATCACTGTTTCCGACTCTCGAGGAACTTGGAATTTCCTTTGTTGCATTTTCTCCTATGGCAAACGGATTCCTGACTGCAAAATATGATGAGACTTCCAGATTTGAAAAGGGTACGGATTATCGAAATTCCATGCCGCAGTTTCAGTCTGATGCAATAAAGAAAAATCAGGAATTGCTTGATCTGCTCCGAAAGACAGCAGAAGAAAAAAATGCAACTCCGGCACAAATCTCTCTTGCATGGATGCTGTGCAAAAAGCCATATACCATCCCAATTCCCGGCACTCGCAAGTTGGAACGTTTACGTGAAAATGCAGGTGCATCCGATATACGACTATCACAACAGGAAATGCTTGCACTTGACGCTGCTCTTAATAAAGTGCCTATGTCGGATGTGTTTGGAGGAAGTAATACGAGAGGTTCAAATCACAATGAATAATTTTGGCGGAGGTAAATTGTGAAATATCAGAATTTATATAAAATAATTGCATCTGTATCGGCTGTTTCGCTCTTATCTTTGGCAGGATGTTCACAAGCATAGGAAAGCTCAGATGTGAAATCAACTGCTGATGCAACGCAGACAATAGAATCTACAACAGAAAATAACACAGAAGCAACAGAAAAAACAGATTCTGAAGTACCGGGAAAAGCAAATAATATCCTGATAGCTTATTTTACAGCCGCTGAAAACAGTGGTGTAGATGCCGCTTCTTCTGCAAGCTATTCTAACGTTAACGGCGAGGCAAAAGGCAGGATTCGTGCTTTGGCAGATATGATACAGGTAGAAACGGGAGGAGAATTATTTTCTATTCAGACTTCGGTTGTGTATCCTTCCGACGGTGGTGGGTTGATAGATTATGCAGATCAGGAGCAAAGTGATAACGCTCGTCCTGAACTGACTTCTCACATAGATAACCTGGACGCTTACGATACGATTTTTGTAGGATATCCAAACTGGTGGTATGATATGCCGCAAGCGATGTACAGTTTTTTTGATGAGTATGATTTCAGCGGAAAGACAATCATTCCGTTTAA
>CAJKFZ010000172.1 GCA_905199285.1 uncultured Ruminococcus sp. | reverse complement strand
ACGTAAATCCAGTTGTCTTTGAAGCGGTTTTTATTTGTAAAGGAGGCTAAGAATGTTCAATTTAAACGACGCAGTTGTTTATGCTTCTTATGGAGTGTGCATTATTACGGCGATCGAAAAGAGAGATTTCAGCGGGGAAAATATCGAATATTATATTCTTCATCCTGTAAACGACCAGAAAAATACGTTTTACGTTCCAACGTCAAACAGCTCGCTTACACAGAAAATGCGGAGTGTTTTTTCCAGAAAAGAAGCCGAAGAGCTCATCAAGCTCATGCCTGACGAAAAATTTGTCTGGATAGACAACGAGATACAGAGAAAGGAAGCTTACAGAAAAATTATAGAAAACGGCAGCCGCCGTGAACTTGTCAAGCTGATAAAATCGCTGTATATCCATAAAAAAATACTTGCGGAAAATCATAAGCATCTTCATTCAGCCGATGAACATTTTCTTCAGGAAGCTGAAAATATGCTTTACGAGGAGCTTGCATATGCTCTTGATATTCCCAAAAACAACGTTGTTTCATATATCTGCTCACAGGTAGATACATAATATCGTCCGTTTACTGAAAATCCCATCCATACGGATGGGATTTTTTTAAATTGTTATTCTTTTACATATACTGCGGTTATTTCAGCAATATAAGCTCTGTGATATGGATCTTTACCGTATGCCTGCTCAGGAATGCCATCGTCGGTAAGGAATCCGCTTTCCTCCATATCATAGCTGTAAAGCTTGCGGCAGACTAAAACCAGATCCGCTTCGCCAAAACTTACGCAGCCGTCTGTTTCAACAGGAGTAAGACCTGTTTCCTTGATCTTATCGCAGTCTCTGCCGGAATGAGAGCCGCAGAATGAAAGCGCCTTGCGATACTCTTCTCCGAAAAACGACGCTGTAAAGCTTTCGCCCTTTTCGATATATTCATAAGTATAACGATTCGGACGGATGTAGCAAGTTAAAACATTTTTATTCCAGAGAACACCAAGCTGTCCCCACGAAGCAGTCATAGTATTGAAATTTTCCATGCTTCCGCCGGTTAGAAGCATCCATTCCTTTCCTATTTTGCCGAACGGATTGAAGCTCAGCTCTGAAATGTCAATTTTTTTAAATGCCATGATAATTTCCTCCTTAGATATATTTAGTATGATTATTTATATTACCCAATTTCTGAAATTATCACAGCTTTTTTTGCGTCTGTTTAAGACGGATTCTGTCCGCCTTTTCCCTTTGTCAACGGAACGTCTGTCCTATGGGCATTCGCTCTAATCTATCTGAATGCCCTTTATGGGTATTCAGATAGATTAATACCGGGTTTCCAAAGGGTGACTCCCCACAGTGTGGGGAGATGTCGGCTTGCCGACAGAGGGGACGGGCGCCTGTTAGGCGGGTACGTCCCTTTGGCAGGGGGTAAGGGGGACGGCGTCCCCCTTGATCAGACTCTTTTCAGAGCTGATTTATAACGCAAACGGAGTTTATCCGTTATAAGTGCGATAAATTCAGAATTGGTTGGTTTTCCTTTTCCGGTATCTACAGTGTAGCCGAAAAACGAATTAAGCGTATCAACGTTTCCTCTGTCCCAGGCTATTTCAATCGCATGACGGATAGCACGTTCAACTCTGGAAGAGGTAGTTTCATAAATCCCTGCAACAGTCGGATACAAAAGCTTTGTAACGCTGTCGAGGAGCGTTTTATCCTCTATTGAATAAAGAATAGCTGTTCTGAGATAATGATATCCCTTTATATGCGCCGGAACGCCGAGCTGATGAATAATATCCGTAACGACTATTTCCATATCGTCGCTGAGACTGTTTGCCTTATCTCCGAGAGCGGAATTGATCGCCGCACAGAGATCGTCCGCATCATACGGCTTTAACAGGAACTTTGAAGCTCCGTTATCCATAACCTGTCTTTCGATAAACTCATTATCATATGCCGAAGTTACGATAAATACAGGGAACTTCACTCCAAGCTCACGGACTCTTTTCATAATAGAAACAACATCGCCGTTCTGAGCCGTAATATCGAGGACTGCAACGTCGGGCGGATCATTTTTGATAGATTCAAGAATAACTCCGCAATCTTTTCTTCTTGTGTAGGCGTACATTCCTCTTTCACGAAGCTTATTTGCAATGCTTACTCCTGTTTCGGCAGAATCGTCTCCGATAAGTACTTTTACTTTACTGTTCATTATTTTTATACCTCCATTATTCTGAAAAACCGCTCACATATGACGGCATTCTGCATTCTATTGCCTACCCAATTAACTATTGAAGTTTAGACGAAGACAGAAGTTAAATTTATCAAGGAAGAAAACCGCAGTAATACTATCGTATTGCAAGGATTTCTGACGCAGAAAAATTTAATTTCTGTCGAGTATAAAATTCAAGAGTTAGTTGGGGGAGCAATATTATGCTGCCCTTATATGATATCACATGGAATAATGATGGCGCAACAGTTTATTTTCTGTTTTTTAATGACTTTTGCTCGGGAAATGAAGAACAATAAATTCTGAAAATTAAATTGTCGGAACAGCGCAAGGATTATCTGCGTTTTTTATGTCCTTTAGCAAGAATTCCGTCAACTATATTGCGGACTTTCGTTCCCGGAGGAAACATTTTGTCGGCAAGCCTGTAAAGAGCGTTCTTTTTTGTCGCTCCTGCGGAAAACGGAGCTATTTCCGGTTCTTTGACGGATGCCGCCCATTTTTTCATTCTTTCGCCGGAAAAATGACTTCTGAACATTTCTCTGTCTGCCGAGCCGCAGCACTCCTCAAGAAATTCAAGAGCGTTTTCACATCCCTTTGCTTTGTATTTTTCAAGGAAACTGCCGAAATGCTCTTCAAACATTTTTTCAAAATCAGCCTTGCCGTCAAGAAAAGTCTTATCGGAATCAAGAGCTTTCATAAGAAGCTCTTGCATTTCCGTTTTTGAGGAAAAGTCTCCGCAAAGGCTCAATGCACCCAGAACGGCGAATCCAAGCATATAGCGGTCGCCGCAGAAATCGCTCAGCGGAGTTTTATTCTGCGGAGTATCGAATGCGTATGCGCTGTAGAGTCCGAGAACGCAGTGTACCGCAAGAAATTCCGGCTTATCGTAATCATAAATATGCTTCTTGCGGATATAGCCACTAAGCCTGCCCGATTTTTCCATAAGCTGATTTACCGGAGCAAGAAGAAGCGATTTTGAACCGTGAACTATCGGAAGCTCGATGTCAAAAGCCACGCTGCTTCCTATATGAAGAAGTTTTTCGGCGGAAACTCCGGCTTTTTCAAGCGTTATATCATACCAGCTCGAAGCGTTGCTTTCGGGTATATCCGAAACTGTTATAAGCTCGTCGAAAGAGCCGTAACCGCAGTTTTCAAGCACATTTCTTGTTACCTCCGCCGGATATATCCACTCGGAAATAATTACCGCTTTTTTATTTTTATTTTTTGCCGCCCTGAACAGAGCTTTTCCGCATTCTCTCGGGAAACAAAAATGCTCCGTCAATTCGCATTCAAGCTTCATAAGCCGCTGTTTTCCCTCGGGACTTATTCCGCTCTGCTTTGCGAATATTTTATATATCATTTCAAGCGTAACACGGGTATAAACTCCGCATTTTTTCAGCGCCGCCTCCTGAGCGGACATTCTTAATTCGGTAAAAGACTTTTTCCCCGTGTTGAAAAGAGCAAATTCGTCCTCCATAAGCAGAAAAATGTCGCACTCCTCCGAAAACGGAGAGATAACGAGAACATCCTGCATTTTAAAGCTTACCGCCTTATAACGGCTGTTTTCGGCTTCGGAAATAAGCTTCTGACGCAGCTGGAGCTGCGGCTCTGAAAGCGGACGTTTTATACTTTTACTGCTCTGCATCTGCTGCCTCCGTATTTTCTGCATTCACCGAAAGCTCTTCGCCGTTTCGGAGCTTTTGATATTCGTCAAGAGTAAGCGTTCCCTCTGAATTATATGTGCGGATAAGATTATCCTTACTCGTATATTTTTCGGAATATCCGCCGTCAGAAGCTTCGACATACTCGCCGAACCAGAGCCCGAAAAACGACCACAACGCATTATCACGGAACGAACCGTCTATATCGGGAACGCTTCCGCATTCGCTTATCGCAATAAGCTTATCGCTTCCGGCAAATTTCTGAACAGCGGCAAATTTCTCGTAAAATTTACTTCCGTAGTCGTGTTCATTGCTGAAGTAGATGTCCACAGCCGCAATATCGTACGTTGATTTATCAACGAGAGCCGATTCGCTTTGTCCGTTCCATATCCAGATCAGATTATCGAGTTCAAAATAATCGGTCATACGGGTATAAATGAGATTCCAGAGCCATTTATAGGCGTCCGCACCGCTTGCTCCCCACCAGTACCAATTTCCTCCGCCTTCGGGAAGAGGTCTCCATAAAACGGGAACGCCCTTGTTTTTCAGCGAGGTGATCTGTCCTGCCATGCTGTCGATATCGAGAATGAGGTCGTAGCACTGTTCGGAAATATTTCCCTCGCCGTAAAGACCTCTTATCTCCTCCTGCGACATCAATGCAATATCGAGGTTGGTAACAGCGTCGGAAAGGCTGAAATCAGTTTCATCAGTTCTTACCGAGCTTTTTTCGCCCGGAGCATTCCAATACCAGCTCACGCACGATATTCCGCCGTTTCTGTACCATTCTGCGCATGAGTCGATATTCTTGAAGCTTGCGTCGTACGAGCCTTTCGGTACTGAAAAATTGGAAAATCTGATAACAGGATATTTTCCCGTTACCGAGTAGATAAGATCAAGCTCGGAATTATCCTCATCGGCGGCATATTGGCCTGAAATGATGTATTTTCCGTAATTGTCCGTAAGGAATCCCATAAGTTCCTTTGCGGCTTCTCCGGCATTTTTATTGACCAGTTCTCCTCCTGTTTCGTAGCTTATGCTGCCGAGCGAAGTGTTATTGGTCAGTTTAAGTTGATCGAGACAGATATTGCCGTTGGTCGGGCAAATAGTTATCTCCGAGCCGCCCTTGACGAGGAAAACTCCCGGAATCGTTATCTGAGTGAATTTTCCGTCGCTTGTAGTGCTGAAACTGGTGAGCTGTTCGCCGCCAAGCATAACACGGCAGTTGACTGCCTTATCGGAAGCAATATTGAACGAAATATCGTAATGCTGATTGCTGGGAGCGTTCACATCAAATTTAACGTAAGCGCTTCCGTCCTCGGGGAATCCGGTAATATAGCCGTCTCCGCTGAAATTTTCCTTATCTGCGGCAATTTTCAGGCTTTCGGGAAATACTGCCTTTTCGGCTTCATAGATGTTTCCGGTATCCTGTTTCTGAATTTCCGGAACATCGACCGGATAATCCGGAAAGGTTTCAGCCGTAGTGATCGGAGCAGTTGTTTCGGCTTCTGAAACGGACTCCTGCTCTATAATAGGAACAGGAGGTTCGTTTACAACTTTCGGTTCTTTTTTTCTCTTGCTGCATCCGGAAAACGGCACAGCAGCTACAGCTGCACAAACAGCAAGGGAAATAAATCTGTAAATTTTCATTTTACCTCCAAAAAATAATGGGTTTCCAAAGGGTTGATAACCCTTTGGTCGGGTCAAGGGCAGACAGCCCTTGCAGGGTGTGGGGCAGAGCCCCGAAAAGGACAGCGTGAGGAAAGCAAATAGAACGAAAACTGAAAATCACTAAAAGTGAAAGTAGAAATCATTTCACGCTGTCCTAAAAACTATCGTTTTCATCAGGAGAAACCGTTAAAGTTGTAAAACTCAACGGCTCCGGTCCGGTCAAAAGAAGA
>CAJKFZ010000171.1 GCA_905199285.1 uncultured Ruminococcus sp. | reverse complement strand
CGTTATATGGGGCGTTTCATCGTAGACCATGAAACTAACGGCAAGCCTGTTTATCAGTATGTTTACGGTAAAACCTATGATGAAGCTGAACAGAAACTGCGCATAGCCCATGAAATTGAGAGTCTGTATCTGTCCGGTCGGCAAATCACAGTTCATGAGGTCTACACGGAATGGCTCAATGCAATTGTGAACCGTGTGAAGGAATCCACCTATGCAAATTATAAGATGAAGTTCGACAAGCATATTCTGCCTGTTTTTGGCGATATGCTCTGCATTTCGATTAATTCGGCGAAAATCAACGCTTTTATCAAGGATAAAATGGACAGCGGTCTGTCCGCAGGTTATGTACGTGATCTTCTCACCGTGTTCAAAGCTCTTTTGACCTATTCTCAGGAAGAATACGGCTTTAGGCTGTCACTCAAAAACGTATCTCTTCCTAAAGCAGAGAAGAAAAAGACTGATAAAATGGATGATGAACAGCAAAAGAAGTTAGTCAGCTATGTGAAAAAACACATTGATCTTACCGGACTTGGTGTGCTGTTATCGCTTTTCATAGGACTTCGTATTGGCGAGCTTTGCGGCTTGACATGGGGAGATATTGATATCAAGCGCAAGCTTCTCTATGTACACCGTACTGTGCAGCGCATCTGTAAGCAGAACGGAAATCGTAAAACGAAGCTTGTCATTACTGAACCGAAAAGTTCCCATTCTAAGCGCTGTATCGCCATTCCCGATTGCCTTATTCCGTATCTGGCGAAATTCAGGGGAAATGATGATGATTATGTCCTTTCCGGGAATGAAAAGCTTGTAGAACCGAGAACTATGCAGTATCGCTACAAGAAATTGCTTGAAACCGCCAATGTAGAAAACTCCAACTATCATCAGCTCCGTCATACCTTTGCCACCAACTGTGTGGAAAATGGATTTGATGCTAAAACGTTATCTATTGTCCTCGGACACAGTACAATTGCTCTTACGCTTGACAGATATGTTCATCCAAACCGACAATACGAACGGCGGATGATGAACAGTTTATCTGCTCGAATGTAGTGTCATTCTGTGTCAGAATCAGTACCTTGAAAACAGAATAGTGCGTAGATACGGTGTTTTGGAAGATTGTTTTGAAATTTGTAATTTTGCGAAAGCCGATTAGATTACATAGACTCTCTGACTTATATTATGCCAATTACGAACAGGTAAATACAGATGTGAAACCCTGATTTAATTCGCAACTGATTGTTCTAAAGTTGAAATGCTCTGATTGATATGGAATTTATTGCATAACAGATGTTCGGAGGGAATAAAAGTATGCTTTTTGCTCGAAAGAAAAAATCAGAAATAAAAGAGCAGCATTGCAGATGCAACATATATATTGTACCGGAAGAAGATGAAAGATGTGTGACTTGCGGCAAGAAAACCGGTATGAATAGGCGGATGCACATTCACAATAGAAAATATTATGTTGAATGTTGCGGACAGCTTTGTGAGGAGTGCTTTATATCTATGAATCTTGGGAAAATTTGAGATAGGAAATATTGGTATGAAATTAGAAGAAAAAATACAGGAACAAACCATATATACGCATACAAATTCAATAAGTTTAAAAAAAACTGGCGTACTATATCTTTTGGTAAAACGGGTGTTTGATTTCGTGTCATCATTTATTGTAAGTATAATAATAATTGCTCCAGTATTAGTAATTGCATTAGTTATCTTTTTCAAAGATCCAGGAAATCCGTTCTATCTTCAGGAACGTGTTGGAAAGGGCGGAAAAACTCTGAAAATTTTAAAATTCAGATCTATGAAGAAAAATGCGGATCAACTTGAAAATTATCTCACTCCCGGACAAATTGAGGAGTATAAAAGAGAATATAAGCTGAATGACGATCCACGTTTAATTGGATACAAAAAATCCGGCGATGGGCAAAAGTGTTTTGGAGCAAGAATCCGTCAGATGTCTATTGATGAGCTGCCACAGATCATTTATAACATTTGTATTTTAGGCAATATGTCTGTAGTTGGACCAAGACCAATTTTGCGAGAGGAGCTTGCAGAGAATTACACAGAGTATGAAGAAATAAAATTCCTATCAGTAAAACCCGGCTTGACTGGTTACTGGCAAGCTTATGCACGTAATAACGTTGAATATAACAATCATGAACGGCAGAATATGGAGTTGTATTACGTGGAAAATAAGTCCGCTTGGATGGACTTGAAGATTATTTTTAAGACTGTGGAAGCGGTTATTAAGAAAAGAGGGGCAAAATGACAGAATATCCGATTCGTGTTGCTCAGATAATGGGAAAAATGGAAAACGGTGGAGTTGAATCTGTCGTGATGAATTATTATCGCCATATAGACAGAACCAAAATACAGTTTGATTTTATTGTTGATGATGATAGTTCATGTCCGCAAGAACCAGAAATTCTTTCACTTGGAGGAAAAGTAATCCGTATTGCACCTTATCAGAATATTATTGCAAATATGCGAGATTTAAAAAGAACATTTTCAGAAAATCAATATAAAATCGTCCATGCACAATTAACGACCATGAGTGTATTTTCGCTTGCGGTTGCTGAAAAATGTGGTGTGCCTGTAAGAATATGCCATGGACATAATACTGCTTGTAAAGGTGAAACAAAAAAGAATGTAATGAAATATATGCTGCGTCCTTTCGCTAAAATGTTTGCAACTCATTATTTTACTTGTTCTGATTATGCAGGAAAATGGCTCTTCGGTAAAAATATTGGTAATAATAGGCAATATAGGGTAATACGCAACGCTATAGATGTAGATAAGTTCCGATTCAATCCACAGATGCGTGCGGAAGTTCGTGAAGAGTTGGGCATACAGAACAAATTTGTGATTGGGCATATCGGACGATTTGTTTATCAGAAAAATCACGATTTCCTGATTGATATTTTTCTGCAAGTATATAAACGAAACAGAAACAGCGTGCTTTTGCTTGTTGGTGAAGGACCGCTTATGGAAGATATAAAGCAAAAGGTACATCGCCTGCATTTGGATTCGGCAGTTCGCTTTTTGGGCGTTAGACAGGACGCATATAGACTTTATCAGGCGTTTGATGTGTTTTTGCTGCCGTCAAGATATGAAGGGCTGCCGGTCGTTGGTGTGGAAGCCCAGACAAACGGTGTATCATGTATCATGACAAATAAAATCACAAGCGAAACCAAAATACTGGATTCCACTTACTTTATGAGCTATGATAATTCTGCCTATAAATGGGCAGATATGGTGATTCGATCAGCTGATGGCTATGTTCGTTGTGATACAAGTGGTGATATGATACAAGCAGGATTCAGTATTCAAAACGAAGCGAAGCGTTTATGCAATTTTTACTGTGGTTTGCGATGAGGTAAGAACAATGGGAGAAAAAAATAAAAAAGTAGGAATAGTATCTTGCTATTTTCATCATAATTATGGAAGTATGCTGCAAGCGTTAGCAACGCAAATGGCATTGGATAAGCTTGGATATGAAAACGAAACGATTAAGATTTCTGGTTTTAACGATGAAATAAAAAAGGCGAAAATACGGTATTTTATAAAGGCATCGCTTACATCTGACATTCTGCTTTCTAAAGTAGGTATGGCAAAAAATGTACTGAGAAAGAAATTTCTCAAGAATGACTATGCTAAACTTTCAGCACTTAGAAACAAAAAGTTTGATACGTTTAGCCGTAAACATTTTAAACTTTCTGAAAAATATTCTTCTAAAGCAGACTTATCTGCAAAATGTGAAACGAAATATTCTGCTGTTGTCGTTGGCAGCGATCAACTGTGGCTTCCTGCCAATATTGCCGCTGATTACTATACGCTTACTTTTGTGCCGAAAAATGTAAATTCTATTGCATATTCCACGAGCTTCGGGCAATCTTCTCTTCCAAAAGATATTGCAGAAAAAGCAAAGAAGTTTCTGAACAATATCAAACATCTCAGTGTGCGTGAAGAATCAGGGCAAAAGTTGATTCAGCAGCTTTCAACCCGAAATGTTCCTCTTGTTTGTGATCCTACTCTGCTGTTTACCGGAGATGACTGGATGTCTATTCAGCAGAAGAAGCGTATTGTAAAAGAATCATATATTTTCTGCTATTTTTTGGGAAACAATCCTCCGCACAGAAAGTTCGCAAAAAAACTGAGAACTGCTACCGGATGTAAAATTGTTGCACTTACACATTTGGATGAGTATGTCAAGTGTGATGTAAGCTATGCTGATGAAACGCCTTATGAAATCGATCCGGCTGATTTTTTAAATTTGATTCGAAATGCGGAATATATTTGTACTGATTCTTTTCACTGCACAGTATTTTCTATTTTGTATCGCAAAGCTTTTTTTACATTCAGACGTTATGAAAAGAAAACGAAACCGTCTACAAACAGCCGCATTGATACATTGTTTCATATTTCTGGAATAAAAGACAGACTAATGAGCGGAACGGAAGAAACCAATGACGTTCTTGCAATACATACAGATTTTGATAAAGTGCATGAAAGGCTTCAGCAAATGAGGGAAAAATCATTTGGTTACCTTATTCAAGCTTTGAATGATGAAAGGAGTACAGATCTTGATTCGTATATCTGATAAGACCAAATGCTGTGGTTGTAGTTCGTGTGCAAATGCGTGTCCAAAACAATGTATTACGATGCAAGCAGATAATGAAGGCTTTTTATATCCGGTTGCAGATGCAAGTGTGTGCATTAATTGCGGAGTATGTGAGAAAGTTTGTCCTATATTAAGTGTACAAAAGCCAACTCCATTTGAACAAAAAGCTTATGTTATTCAAAATAAAAACGAGAGAGTATTGCGTGAAAGCACTTCCGGCGGAGCGTTTACGGCGATTGCTGAATATGTCATTGATAGAAATGGCGTTGTTTTTGGAGCAGCGTTTGACGCTGATTTTAAAGTTATACATACGTATGCAGAAACTAAAGATGAATTGAGAAAGTTCCGAAACAGTAAGTATGTGCAAAGTGATACAATAGATTCTTTCAAAAAAGTAAAGGATTTTCTCACAAAGGGCAAACTTGTTTGTTTTAGTGGGACTCCTTGTCAAATAGAAGGATTACGCTCTTTTTTATGCCGAGATTATGAGAATTTGATTTTGATAGATGTAGTTTGTCACGCTGTTCCATCACCGTTGGTATGGGAAAAATATAAAACATTCTTGCTGGAGCATGAAAAAATGCTGGATGCGAAATTCAGAGACAAAGAGCCATATGGATATCAATATTCTCAGATGACACTTACTTGTTTTAATAAAAAAATAGTTAATGGAGTAGAAAGCGACTATTATTTAAGAGCATTTTTTGCGAATTTATCAGACAGACCAAGCTGCTATCAATGCCATTTTAAAGAAAGGTATCGAAATGCTGATTTCACCATATGGGATTGTTGGGATGCACGTAAGTTTGACGATATATTTGACAACAGTGCAGGAGCAACCTGCATTTTGGCACATTCACAAAAGGCACAGAATGCTGTAAGTGGTATTTTCCGAACGTGCAAATGTGTTGAGGTTTCGGCGGACGAGATATGCAGCAGCATCAAGGAAATGACAAATTCCGTTCCGATGAATCCCAAAAGAGAAGCGTTTTTCAAAGATATGAATGAAATGACAGATAAAGATTTTTTTGAAAAGTATTTTCCTATGACATTTAAGGTGAGACTTGAACGTTTTATTAGAAAATTTAGTCATAAATTAGGAGTGTATGAAATCGCAAAGAAAATTGGAAAAAGTGTTTGGAAAAATAAAAGGAGATAAGTGATATAATGG
>CAJKFZ010000170.1 GCA_905199285.1 uncultured Ruminococcus sp. | reverse complement strand
ATAGTGCTTGATAATTCCAATCATACCATTATCCGCAATTGCGACATTGGGAATACTGGTTCGGAGGCAGTCGCACTTCGTGACGGAAGTTCCTATTGTCTTGTTCAGGACTGCAATATCCATGACAGTGGTCTTATTACTCCCGGTTACGGCGAAGGAGTTTATATCGGAAGCTCGTATACGGTCAGCGGATTTGATTATAAATGCGACAATAATACAGTTGACGGATGCACGTTTAAAAATATTGCCGCCGAACACGTTGATGTAAAAGAATTTACGACAGGAACAGAAATTCTTAACTGTACTTTTTACGGCGACGGTATGAGCGGACAAAACTTCGCCGGAAGCTTTATCGACATTGCCGGAAATGAATGCTACGTTCATGATAATATCGGTTACAGAAATAATAATTCCCAAATAGTCGCAGCATTCGAGATACACGATCAGGCAGACGGCTGGGGCTATCATAACAGGTTTGAAAATAATACTCTTTATATGGACAGAGAATACGGTGAAATTGATACAAGCCGCAGAATGTATGTTGTTGACGGCTGGTTTAGCGACTTTACAGTTAAAAATAATCTTGTGGATTACGGAAACGGTCTTGAAAAAGCTCTGCCTGAACATTATAATTCCGACTATGTCACATTTGAGGATTGATTTGAATCCCTGAAATATCGCCGTTTTATCCGACTGCTAATATTTTTTATAAAAAATCAGGAAAAAAATTCCGTAAACACTTGAAAAATTCTTAAAAATGGTGTAAAATAGTATTGAAGGTTGTTATTATATTAACAACGCTTAATAAAGTATCTTAATAACGAAAGGATGTCATACCAATGGCAGGATTAAACAAAGTTACTGTAGAAGACATTAATGTAAAGGGCAGAAAGGTTCTCGTAAGAGTTGATTTCAACGTTCCGCTCAAGGACGGCGTTATCACAAACGATAACAGAATTCAGGCTGCTCTTCCTACTATCAATAAGCTCGTTGAGGGCGGAGCAAAGATCGTTCTTTGCTCACATCTTGGTAAACCGAAGAACGGTCCCGAAGCTAAATTCTCACTTGAGCCTGCCGCCAAGAGACTCGGTGAGCTTGTTAATACAAAGGTTACATTCGTAGGCGACGACAACGTAGTAGGCGAAACTGCCAAGAAGGCTGTTGCTGAAATGGCTGACAGCGAGATCGTAGTTCTCCAGAATACACGTTTCCGCGGCGCAGAAGAGACAAAGAACGGTGAAGAGTTCTCCAAGGAGCTTGCAGACCTCGTTGACAACGAAGTATTCGTTATGGACGCTTTCGGTTCAGCTCATCGTGCTCACGCTTCAACAGCAGGCGTTACAAAGTTCGTTAAGGAAACAGCAGTAGGTTACCTCATGCAGAAAGAGATTCAGTATCTCGGAAATGCAGTTGAAGTTCCTGAAAGACCTTTTGTTGCTATTCTCGGCGGAGCAAAGGTTGCAGATAAGCTCAACGTTATCTCAAATCTTCTCGAAAAGTGCGATACTCTTATCATAGGCGGCGGTATGGCTTACACATTCATCAAAGCTAATGGCGGTTCTATCGGAACATCTCTCGTAGACGATGAAAAGCTTGATTACTGTAAGGAAATGCTCGCAAAGGCTGAGTCTCTCGGCAAGAAGATCCTTCTTCCTGTTGATACAACTGTTGCAGCAGAATTCCCGAATCCTATCGACGCTGAAATTGCAGTTGAAAACGTAGATTCCGATAAGATCCCTGCTGACAAGATGGGACTCGATATCGGTGTTAAGACTCAGGAACTCTTTGCTGAGGCTGTTAAGTCTGCAAAAACAGTTGTTTGGAACGGACCTATGGGCGTTTTCGAGAATCCTATCCTTGCTAAGGGAACAATTGCAGTTGCAAAGGCTCTTGCTGAAACAGACGCTACAACTATTATCGGCGGCGGTGATTCAGCAGCAGCAGTTATGCAGCTCGGCTTTGCTGACAAGATGAGCCACATCTCAACAGGCGGCGGCGCTTCTCTTGAATACCTTGAGGGCAAGGTTCTTCCTGGTGTTGCAGCAATCGCTGAAAAGTAATTATCAATGAAAATAGGGCGGGTAGAGATATTCGCCCTTATTGTCATGAGGGGAATGTTCATGAAAAAAATTATAAAGAAAGCCCAGGAAGATTCCGGCGTAATGGTGCTTTTCGCAGCGGTATGCTTTCTACTGGGATTTGTTGCAGGTGTGCTTGTTTCGCCTGCCAAAAATGGATTGTCTATCGCAAGCAATAATAATATTATCGGCTGCGATGATGATGACGACGAGGACGAATAGCTGAACGGGATATGGTGAGGCGGTAATGATCGGATATATCTTAGAAGGTTTTGCGAGCTTTGCAAAAGGATTGGCGATGGCTTTGTTTGAAATATTTGTTGTTTTGCCTGTTCTTTTTGTAGGATTTTTCACCAGCGCTGTCTATGCAGTACAGGCAGTTAGCTATTATCTCATGATAAAGAACGAAACATACCTCAAGTGTGGCTGGAGTTTCACTCATGCAGATGTTATTGATGAAAACGGTATGCTTAAACTTTGCTGGTTTGCCGACAAAAGCTCCTACACAAGCAAATTTCATGGATTTTCATATGATGATACCATTCCGATCCTCTACAAAACAAGAAAACCGAAGAGATCTATATGCTGTGACGAAAAATACTGGCGCAGTAAAATACATAGACGTTGCATTGCGACGATTTTGTGGGGAATTGTGTTCCTCCCGCTGTTTATAGAAATCTTTTTTTAATCATATTACGTCCGAATCAGAAATTTATGAAAAGACCTTATTGAAAAATCGCAGCAGGATACTGCTGTGATATTGATAAGGATAACAATAATTGTTAAATATAATTTTTTATTAAGGAGAGATTGACAATGAATAAGTCAACAAGAAAGGCTATTATTGCCGGAAACTGGAAAATGAATAAAACAAGACCTGAGGCTAAGGAACTTCTCGAAGCTATCAAGCCTCTCGTAGCAAACGCAGAGGGAAACGTTGAGGTTATTGCCTGCGTTCCTTTCACAAACCTCGAAACAGCTATCAACGCAACAGCAGGTTCTAACGTAAAGATAGGCGCTGAGAACGTTCACTTTGAGAAGAGCGGCGCTTTTACAGGCGAAATTTCTGCTGATATGCTCACAGAACTCGGAGTTGAGTACGTTGTGATCGGTCACAGCGAGAGAAGACAGTATTTCGGCGAAACAGACGAAACAGTAAACAAGAGAACTCTTGCTGCACTTAATGCAGGTCTCAAGCCTATCGTTTGTGTTGGCGAGCTTAAATGGGAGCGTGAGTGCAACATCACAGAGGAAGTTATCGCTCGTCAGATCAAGCTCGATCTCTGGTCTGTAACTGCTGAACAGGTTAAGAACGTTGTTATCGCTTACGAGCCTGTATGGGCAATCGGAACAGGTCTTACAGCTACTCCAGATCAGGCAGAAGAAGTTTGCGGATTTATCCGTGCTCAGCTTGTAAAACTTTACGATCAGGCAACTGCTGATGCTGTTACGATCCAGTACGGCGGTTCAATGAACGCTGCAAACTGCGCAGAGCTTCTTGCTAAGCCAAATATTGACGGCGGACTCATCGGCGGAGCTTCACTCAAGGCTGCTGACTTCAATACTATCGTTCAGGCTGCTATTGAAGGCTGAGCTTAATGGATTTTGAATTAATTTGATTATAGGAGAATAATTATGTCAAAAAAACCCGTAGCACTTATAATTATGGACGGCTTCGGATATAATCCTGAAGATTACGGAAATGCTATAACAGCTGCAAAAAAGCCCAATCTTGATAAATATATGCAGGGTCCGCATACTCTTATCGGAGCAAGCGGTCTTGATGTTGGTCTGCCTGACGGACAAATGGGCAACTCTGAGGTTGGTCATACCAATATCGGCGCAGGAAGAATCGTTTATCAGATGCTCGTTAAGATTTCAAAGGATATCAAGGACGGAACTTTCTTCGATAATAAGGCTCTTCAGGCTGCAATGGACAACTGTAAGGAAAAAAAATCCGCACTTCATCTTATGGGACTTCTCTCTCCCGGCGGCGTTCACAGCCACATGGAACACCTTTTCGGTCTTGTTGAAATGGCAAAGAAAAACGGTCTCGACAAGGTATATATTCACGCATTTCTTGATGGACGTGATGTTCCTCCGTCTTCTGCCGCAGAATATATGGAACAGACTGTTGAAGAGCTGAACAAGATCGGTCTTGGCAAGATCGCAACCATTTCCGGACGTTTCTACGCTATGGACAGAGACAACGCTTGGGACAGAGTTGAAAAAGCTTATTCTGCAATCGTATACGGCGAGGGAGTTAATGAATCCGAGCCTGTTCAGGCTATCAAAAATTCCTACGCTAACGAAGTAACAGACGAATTCATGCTTCCTACTGTAATTGAGGGCGGAGCTTCTGTCAAAGAGGGCGACAGCGTGATTTTCTTCAATTTCCGTCCTGACCGTGCAAGACAGATCACAAGAGCTTTTGTTGATCCTGATTTCAGCGGTTTTGAGAGGAAAAACGGATTCTTTGAAACGAATTTTGTCTGCATGGCACAGTACGATGCTTCAATGCCAAATGTAAGTGTTGCATATCCTCCGGAACAGCTTACAATGACTCTGGGTGAATATCTCAGCAAGTCCGGAAAAACTCAGCTTCGTATCGCAGAAACACAGAAGTATGCTCACGTTACATTCTTCTTCAACGGCGGCGAAGAAAAGCAGTTTGAGGGAGAAGACAGAATCCTTATCAAATCGCCTGACGTTGCAACATTCGATATGAAACCGGAAATGAGCGCTTATGAAGTATGCGATGCTGTTGTAGACGCTATCAATGCCGATAAATACGACGTTATTATACTTAATTACGCAAACTGCGACATGGTTGGTCATACCGGCATTTTCGATGCAGCAGTCGCAGCTGTAGAAGCTGTTGACGAATGCGTTGGAAGAATGGTTGAAGCTATTCTCGCAAAGGGCGGAGCAGCTCTTATTACAGCAGATCACGGTAACGCTGATAAAATGTATGAACCGGATGGAAGTCCGTTTACAGCTCATACAACAAATCCTGTACCGCTTATCGCTGTAGGAATTGACGGTGAGCTTCGTGAGGGCGGAGTTCTTGCAGATCTCGCACCAACAATGCTTGAAATTCTCGAAATGCCTCAGCCAGCAGAAATGACTGGTAAATCATTGATCGTTAAATAAGAACAGAAAAGGCTGATTTATAATTATCAGCCTTTTTTCACTTTGCTCCGGAGGTGCTTATTATGAAGATATTGATACTGGGCGGAACAAGATTATATAGCAGTCAGATATCCGTCGGTAATGCTGCTCCTTATAACGGTTATCCTTCATTCGCAACATTGAATACATCAAAAGCAGAGAAAACCGGTTTTATTTTTACTGAAGTCCACAATCGTATTCACGAAACGATAGATAATTATATAAAATTACTGTTATAAAAATTTGTGAATGCTTTTTTTAAATGTATCTAAAATGGGGGAGGAAAATTAAAATGATAAATCCAATGACGCTTTTGAATTTGAAAAAGCATCTGGTAAATTTCAGAGGTAATCATCCGAAAGCAATTCAGTTCGTTAACGCTGTTTCAGGAAAAATAGACGAGGGCAGTATAATTGAACTTTCAGTACAGCTCTCGGACGGAACAAAAACCAAAACCAATATACGGGTAAATTCTCAGGATATCGCATTCATAAACGAACTGCGGAAAGAACTTCTCAGCAAGTGATTTCCTGCATTTACAAGGAG
>CAJKFZ010000169.1 GCA_905199285.1 uncultured Ruminococcus sp. | reverse complement strand
CAAGCATTCTGCAGTATTCTTTTTCTTCACAATCGATATAGTCCTTTGCGAACTGCTCTGCCTCATTAATACTGTTTTTAATCAGTTCAAAATTAACCGCAGCGGAAAAAATATCAATTTCTACTTCTTCGGATTCGTCAGCAAAAACTTCGATTCTGAATCCCTCACAGGCAACGATCTCGCCATCCTCATTTTCTCTCGGCAGATACTCATCCGATGTGATCTTCACAAAAAATCCTTTATACTTCATACTGTCCTCCTTAAAGCTCCATTTGAAATTCATTGTCAAAATCAATGTCCTCAAAATCTTCCATATCGAAATCCTCATCAATTTCTTCCTCTGTAATATTCATCTGAAACGAGTTTTCCAACGCCTTTTGCAGGAAAGATTCGTCCAGACCGTTCTCTCTGTAACCCTGCAAGATTGTGTTATAATACTGCTGACTCGGCGGAGAAATCTTACCACGATTCATCAGATATGCCATTCCCTCATAGGATTGTCCGTTCAACTCAAAGGGCATTTTTTCTTGTCTGTAAAGCCGTGGCCAGCCTTCGTATTTATTGAGCATTGGCAAATCTCTTTCGTCAAGCTCCCAAATTAGAACCGGAACGCTTGCATTTTCTTTTGGTATGATAGTTGCAACGCCTCTGAATTCCAATTCAAAATCCTTTATTTCAGACGTCCCCACAACCTTTGAATGCGGACACCGATATGCCATCTGCTCCAAATTTATATTACTGCCATAGGCAATGTATAATTGTTTATTTTTCATAAATCCTCCATTTACATAGTCATTTCAAATGCTTCTTCCTGTTCCAAATCCTCGTCCTCAAAAATTGGCTCACGGTCGTTTTCTGTCGGCTCTACGGCCTCATCGGGTACGTTATCGGATTGCTGCTGAACCTCCCTCACAGGCTCGACACGCTGCTCACGGACGGCAATTCTCTCGGCTTTAAGACGTTCCCTCTGCCTGATCGCATCTTCGGGGTGAAGCCAAGCGATATTGCCTTCCAGATGAGAAAGCAGATGTTTTCTGCAATTTTTAAACTCCGGTCCATTTAATCCAATTCGTATCAGCCAGCAGCGAAAAGTATAACGAGGATTCTCGCTCTGCGTCACACGGGGACTTGCAGATTTCTGAGTCAGCGCCTGATTGCTGACCGCCAGTACCAGCGAAATATATGCCCTCAGCACTCCGGCATTCAGGCTGCTGTTGAAAGCCCTCACTTCGATGTTGTTGTCGGTAAATACCGGATGTAAATTTAAGCACCTATACCGAGATAAGTCATAATGTGAGTGATAGTCGGCATTATCGCCGTACCACAGCCGTTTTATCGTCTGTAGATCCTTTGGCTTTTTCTTATTCAGCTCTGCCAAAAATCGCTGATCAACCTTTTTACAATAGGTATTTTCACGATCGGAATTGACCTGCAGAGCTTGATACAGCATATCCTCTTTACTGGCAAAAATATTCACCAGATTCCTAAGCTTCTGCGGATCGTAAGGTTCAAAATCGATGTGAATATGGATACCCGTCGAATCGTTGCAAACGCCGCCGCTTCGCCGTATAGATCGCACAACCTCCTGCAAAAGAGCCATGTCCTCATACTCCAAAATCGGCGTCACAAGCTCCACAGAATATTTTTTGGAAGCCGGAGCACCATCTTTTGTTGTGCATCTTATGCTTGCGTCGGACATGATTTTCCAGAGTCTGTTCTGATTATCATAAACGTCGTATCGGTCATAACCTCCGCCAAAATGCCTTGGAGAAGCACCTAAAACCTTTGAAATCGCCTTTGCTGCATCCTCTCTTGTCAAGCCTGTACACTCTACTTCTACCCCGAATTTTTGTTTTTTAATCCCTTCAAAATTTCCTGACAAATTCTCTCCCTCCCAATAAAAAATGTCTGTAGATTTTTTCTACAGACATCCCAATTTTTTATTATTCAATTTCAGTTTTAACTTCGTATCCACCCTTGAAAATCACCAGTATTTCGGTCTTTCCGAGAACCTTTACACACTCGATTAATTTGCGTATCAGCACATTATCAAAGGTTTCCAATTCAAACTTTTCATGCTCTATCATGTCCATTATTTTGTCGAGTTTAGCCTGAGTTTCATCGGAAGTTTTATTCTGAGATTTCAGGGCATCAAGCCTTTCGCTGAGCTGCTGTTCCTCTTGATATAGCTTTGAAAATTCGCTGTCAAGCTTGTCCTCATCGCAGCCGCCGGAGGCTATCAGACTCACCAAATCGTTCCTTGCCTGATCGATTTCCTTAAGTCTATTTTCAATGCTGATAATTTCTTCCTGACCTTGACATTCCAGAACCGTTCCGATATTCGCCTTGAGGATTCTTGCGATATCATTCCGGCAGGAATAGTAATTATTTATCGCATGAATTATGGCTTTATGAAGCTGTTCTTCCTTGATAGTAGGCGAATCGGGGCAGTATTTTTTACCATGCTCCAGACGGCTGATGCATCGCCAGACGATCTGCTTTTTACCTCTTGCCGACCACGTTGTTCTGCGGTATGGAGTACCGCAATGACCGCATATGAGAAGCTCTGAAAGTGCGTATTTGCTTGAATATTTTCCTTGCTCGGTAACCGTTTTATCGCTGATTTTTCGCTTACTGGAACGTCTTGCAAGCTCCTGCTGAACCCGATTAAAAGTATCTCTATCGACTATCGGATCATGGTGATCCGTCACCAGATACATTGGTCTTTCCCCATGATTTTTTACAACCTTGTGAGTAATGCAGTCGAGAGTATATGTCTTTTGTAGAAGAGCGTCACCAACATATTTTTCGTTTTTCAGAATACTGCTTATAAGAGATTCATTCCAAACTTTTTTGCCCGTTGCAGTTAAAAATCCACCGCTTTCAAGAACTTTTTTAATATTTCTCATGCTGTATCCGTCAAGAAACAGCTTATAAATCATCTTCACAATTTCGGCTTCTTCGGGAACGATTTCCGGCTTACCGTCCACTCCTTTTTTATATCCCAGAAGATACTTGTACTGAAACTGAACCTTGCCCTCACGGTACGCTTTTTCCTTGCCCCAGCTGACGTTTTTGCTAATTGATTCACTCTCTGCTTGGGCAAACGAACCATACAAAGAAATCATAAATTCTGAGGTCATTGTCAGCGTGTTGATATTTTCTTTCTCGAAAATTACGCCGATTCCAAGGTCTTTTAGCTGCCTTACATACTCAAGACAATCTACTGTATTTCGTGCAAATCGACTGATTGATTTTGTAATCACCAGATCAATCTTCTTATTTTTGCACATTCTTATCATACGCTTAAATTCTGTACGATTTTTCGTTTGAGTCCCAGATATTCCCTCATCAGCAAAAATACCGATCAGCGACCACTCCTTTTTGCGATTGATAAGATCAGTATAATATGCAATCTGAACCTGATATGAGTTCTGCTGTTCTTCCTCTGCCGTACTGACACGGCAGTACGCTGCCACTCGTAATTGCTGGTATTTACTGTGGTTTATCTCTGTCTGCGCTTTCGCAGGAATTATTGTTACATTCGGCGCTGTAGGCATTTTCATCCTTCCTTTCCGTTATATTTTTGATATGTACTCCGTTGATAAATTCAACCTCTATGGTACAAAAATGGCTTATCCAAATTCGTGAAATACACGCTTTGAATAATGTGTATATGGATTCCCGTGGAGTCGTTGCAAACGCCGCCGCTTCGCCGAATAGACCGTACAACCTCCTGCAGAAGAGCCATGTCCTCATACTCTAAAATCGGAGTAACAAGCTCCACAGAATATTTTTTTGAAGCCGGAGCGCCATCTTTTGTCGTGCATCTTATGCTTGCGTCGGACATGATTTTCCATAGCCTGTCTTGATTATCATAAACATCGTATCGATCATAGCTTCCGCCAAAATGTCTCGGAGCATTGCCTAAAACCTTTGAAATTGCCTTGGCTGCATCCTCTCTTGTCAAGCCTGTGCACTCCACTTCCACGCCGAACCGCTGAGTTTTTATACCTTCAAAATTTCCTGACAAAATATCTCCCTCCCAACTAAAAACAGCCTGCAAAATCCAATTTGCAAGCTGCATTTTTTATTATTCAATATCAGTTTTTACTTCGTATCCACCTTTGAAAATTACCAATATCTCGGTTTTGCCGAGAACTTTTACACACTCTATCAGCTTTCTGATAAGCACGTTATCGAAGGTTTCCAACTCAAATTTTTCATGCTCGATCATATACATAATTTTATCGAGCTTTGCCTGAGTTTCGGCGGAAGTTTTATTCTGAGATTTTAACATTTCCAGCCTTTCGCTAAGCTGCTGTTCCTCTTGATATAGCTTAGCAAATTTGCTGTCAAGCTTGTCCTCATCGCAGCCGCCGGAAGCTATCAAATTTACAAGATCGTTCCTTGCCTGATCTATTTCTTTCATCCTGTTTTCGATGCTGATCATTTCTTCATGCCCCTGACATTCCAGCACAGTTCCGATGTTAGCCTTAAGGATTCTTGCGATG
This sequence comes from uncultured Ruminococcus sp., assembly GCA_905199285.1. Lineage (GTDB taxonomy): Bacteria > Bacillota > Clostridia > Oscillospirales > Ruminococcaceae > Ruminococcus. The sequence goes on along the minus strand of CAJKFZ010000169.1, from coordinate 1,295 downwards.
TCGTCACGGCAGGAGTAGTAATTATTTATCGCCCGAATTATCGCTTTGTGAAGCTGTTCTTCCTTGATTGTAGGCGAATCTGGGCAGTATTTTTTGCCGTATTCCAGACGGCTGATACATCGCCAGACCGCCAGTTTTACGCCATTTTTCATCCATATTTTACGTCTGTAAGGAGTACCGCAGCAGCCGCAAATCATCAGCTCCGACAGTGAGTATTTTCCGCTGTATTTTCCTTGCTCTGTCTTGGTTTTGTCGCTGATTTTACGCTTACCGGAACGCCTTGCAAGCTCCTGCTGAACCCGATTAAAAGTGTCCCTGTCGACTATCGGATCGTGGTGATCCGTCACCAGATACATGGGACGTTCGCCGTTATTTTTCATAACTTTGTGGGTTATGCAGTCGACTGTAAAAGTCTTTTGGAGCAGTGCATCGCCAACATATTTTTCGTTTTTCAGAATCCTCTGTACCTCGCCTTTAGTCCAGACATTTTTGCCCAGCGCTGTCAGCCTATTCTGCTTCCTTAGCGACTGAGCAATGTTCAAAAGCGTGTAACCGTCAAGATACATTTTAAAAATCATTCTCACCGTTTCCGCTTCATCGGGTACGATCTCAGGCTTACCGTCATCGCCTTTTTTGTAGCCGAGCAGGTGCTTGTATTGAAACGCAACCTTGCCCTCACGATATGCTTTTTCCTTGCCCCAGCTGACGTTTTTACTTATGGATTCCGATTCTGCCTGAGCGAACGAGCCATATAAGGCTATCGTAAATTCGCTTGTCATTGTCAGAGTGTTGATATTTTCCTTCTCAAAGATCACGCCGATTCCGAGGTCTTTTAACTGCCTCACATATTCAAGGCAGTCCACGGTATTTCGTGCAAATCGGCTGATCGATTTAGTGATCACAAGGTCGATTTTTTTGTTTTTACACATCCTGATCATACGGTTGAACTCGGTTCTTTTCTTTGTCTGCGTACCGCTTATTCCTTCGTCAGCAAAAACCTTTACAAGAGTCCATTCTTTTTTTCTGTTTATCAAGTCAGTGTAATAAGAAATCTGAACCTGATATGAATTCTGTTGTTCTTCCTCTGCTGTGCTGACGCGGCAGTAGGCTGCAACCCTTAATTGTTGATATTTACTGCGGTTTATCTCCGTCTGAGCCTTCGCAGGAATTATTGTCACATTTGGCGCTGTGCTCATGATTTTCACCTATCCTCTCTGTAATATTTTTTATATGTACTCCGTTGACAAATTCAACCTCTATGGTACAAAAATGGCTTATCCAAATTCGTGAAATAC
>CAJKFZ010000168.1 GCA_905199285.1 uncultured Ruminococcus sp. | reverse complement strand
CAAGTGCAGAAGCAGCTTTAAAACCTGTTGAGGACTTTATCAATAATTTTAGTGAATAAGGCGGTGATAATTTGATATTGCAAGAAATTATCGCTCATTTTCAAAATGTAAAGCAAGTCGGGGAAAATCAATATTCAGCAAATTGTCCGTCCTGCGGAGATAGTAAAGGACATTTGTACATATCAGAGTCAGAGGGAAAGACTCTTCTGGATTGCAAAAAGGGTTGTACGTTTAATGAGATCGTGCAGGCATCGGGACTGAAAAAGGCGGATTTCTTTCCGCCTAAGTCTCAGAAAACGGCATGGATTAAGCTCAGGGAGCATATTTACACTGATACAGAGGGAAAGCCTGTTGCTCGAAAGACCATATTTAATAAAGGCGGAGGAAGTAAAACCGCACTATGGGAACGATATGAGGACGATAAATATATTAAAGGTCTGAATGGCTTGAAAGTACCGCCGTATCATGTTCATAATCTAAAAGAGGGAAAGACTGTTATAATCGCTGAAGGCGAAAAGGATGTTGAAACTCTCGAAAGAATGGGATTCCGGGCGAGCTGTTCTCCTAACGGAGCCGGAGGGCGGACAAGCTGGAATAAGGGGCATAACGAGTATTTCAGAGGAAAAGCCGTTATAATCCTCACAGATAATGATGAACCGGGCAGAGAACACGGCAAGGTCACAGCCGAGAGCTTGTGTAAAGTTGCCGAAAGTGTTCGCCTGATACCGTCAGAACGCATTTATCCGGAACTGAAACAAAAGGGAGATATATCTGATATTGTTGAAGTCGTAGGGCATGACGAAGCTAAGAGAATGTTGATTGAAGCGGTCAAAGTATCTGAGATATACACAAAGTCTGCTCCTCTCTTTCCTAAAACTGAATATACAGAAGCAGAGCGCAAAAGCTATATTGCCAATAAATGTCTTAAACATAATGAGGAACTTATCAGCCGCCTTGCGGAGCTAAATCCGTTGAATTATCACTATAGTGACAGAGGGTCGAGAGAGCTGTTTGCGGATATGTCTCGGAATGAAGTCAGGTATAACACTACCGCAAAGGAATGGTATTTCTATAACGGCAAAGTCTGGAAGATAGACAATGGCGGTATGGTCGTTCATGTAAAGGCTAAACAGCTTTTTGATGCGCTTATGATCTACACAGTTTCTATTGAGGACGAGCCAACCCAAAAGCTCTATCGTGAATATTACGGCAAATTCGGTAGTAAAAACAAGCGTGATACGCTTATTAAGGATGCTGCTGACTGCTGTTATATCAGCTCTGAGGAGCTGGACAAAAATCCGAATCTGTTCAATTGTCAGAACGGCACTTTTGAACTTGATACGATGAAATTTCGACCTCATAACAGCGAGGATTACATAACGAAGATATCGAATGTGGTCTATGATGAAAAGGCGATTTCTGAAGACTGGAACAAGTTTATTAATGACGTACTGCCTCATGACAGAGATAAAGTCCAGTATCTTCAAAAGGCTGTCGGATATAGCTTAAGCGGACAATGTAGTCTTGAAACGTGCTTCATACTCTACGGAGCGACTACGAGAAACGGCAAATCCACCTTAGTAAGTACCGTATCATATATGCTCGGAGATTCAAACGGATATGCAAGATCGGCACAGCCGGAAGTGCTTGCAATCCGTAAAAACAAGGATAGTCGAAATGCTTCTGAGGATATAGCAAGGCTTGCGGGCTGTCGTTTTCTGAATGTGAGCGAACCGCCTCAAAGTATGGCGTTTGATGCGGCATTGCTGAAAACTCTCACAGGTCGGGATACTATAACGGCAAGATTTCTGTTTCAAGGCTCGTTTGAGTATGTTCCGCAGTTTACACTTTTTATCAATACAAATTATCTTCCGAAAGTTCTTGATGAAACTCTTTTCACAAGCAATAGAATCAATGTAATTGAGTTTAACCGTCATTTTACGCCGGAGGAGCAGGATATTAACCTCAAAGATCGCCTTAGAACACAGGAGAATATTTCCGGATTGTTCAACTGGTGCATCGAGGGCTTGAAACTATTCCGCCAAGAGGGATTAAAGCCACCGATGACGGTAGCCGTTGCAACAAGGCAATATGCCCAGCAGTCTGATAAGATAGGCAACTTCGTTGATGAATGTCTTGAAGAGTGTCAAGGCGGAGGATGTACGGCTAAAGAGGCTTATGAAGCTTACAAGTCGTGGTGCTCAGAGTGTGGATATTTTGCGGAAGGAAAACAGAAATTTATAGAATTGCTTAGAGGGAAGAAATTGCTTTACCCGGCAGCAACATTGAATGGTAAAACAGTGCGTAATGTTATTCAGAATTATAATTTGATTTAATCTGAAACAACGTAAAATAGCCAATTGTGCAAAATGTGCATTTTTGATGTGAGCTACGCGAGGACTATAGAAGCTAAAAAGGTCACATACAAAATGCACAAAGTGCACAGAAACACATACAAAATGCTTGCAAGCCCATATATATAGCTGAAAAAACTTGTAGTAGATAAGTCTCAACTACAACTCTACTACAACGGCTACATCAGGCAAGCTTATTTTAATTTGATACAATGTGACAAAACTAAAATTTGGAGGGTAAAATGCATAAATACAAACTTTATGAAGCGTTCAAAAAGATTTTGACTGATCTTTCCGTAAGCCCTCATACTTATGAAAAATTGATCAAATACATTTCGGAGGTTCTTGAAATATGAACGACAAACAGAAATTTTTGAAAGAAGCCGTTATTCTCTGCGATTCAAGGGAACAGCAGAACCGTCATATACTGGATGCATTCGGACAGTCGGGCGTAAAATATGAGGTCTGTAAGCTTCCGGTGGGCGATTATTCGTTTAAGGTGAATGAGCTTGATTTCCGTCTGCAATGTGCAGTCGAGCGCAAAGCTAACGTTAATGAACTCTGGGGGAATATCTCCCGAGAGCGCGAACGCTTTGAAAAAGAGATAGCGGCAATGAAGAAGCTCACAGGTTCGGCTAATCTGATAATAGAAAATTGTCCTGATCGGGATTTTTTGCAGAATTATAAGGTGAATCAATACGTTATGATCGCTCAAAATCGTAAAGTAGAAGATATCGGGCGGTACATATACAACACGCTGCAATCATGGAGCAGTTCCAACAGATACGGCTTGAACGTCCATTATATGCGTGGGAACGAGGGGACAGCGGCTTTACTGCTGAATATCTTCTATTACTACTATCATAATTACCATGAGCTTACTAAGCCTTTGCGAAAGAATGAATAAACTCTCGGATTATGCATTGAATTATGAATAATTCCCCACTATAAAAAGGGGGATAGTTGAATAGCTTTTAAAATGCTCTGTAATCGCTTGTAAGCAGAGTAATGTATATAATATACTATGAATGGATTTGACGTGCCTTAACGGCGATTCTGGTGGCTATCAGGGCATGCTTGCAATAAAATTAGGAGCAGATGCGCTTGCCTGCTCCTTTGTTTGGAATTAATCCCAGTCAATGTCATTGTGTGAAATAAATTCTGTTTCGTCTCTGGTTTCTTCGATAGCCTTAATTTCATCAAGTTCGGGAGTATCAGCAGGAATAAACTTCAACACAAGTTTATAGAGTAATTCAAGCTCATCGTTCGGCACTCTGTCATTGATTAAACTGCAAATCATTTCTCTTGTACTCATAAATCATCACTCCTTAGATTTTATTATATGCTTCTCCTCTTGGGAGTACGCTGCGGATTATTACTTTTTCTGTTGTCATTTCAAATAATACACGGAGATCGCCTACTCGAAGCCGGAATGTTACCGGAGTAACACCTTGTAAACGTTTTATATCTCCCATAGGTATTTTCTCAATACCCTCTTTTATGCGTTTCTTTGTTGGTTTGTCGAGCTTTGATATTTGCTTTACTGCTTGTTTTGTATACTCTATGTCCATTATTCCTGCTCCTCCTCATACTCTATAATGTCTCCCGGCTGACAGTTCAGGAGTTTACAAATTTTAGAAATAGCATCCATTGAAATATATTTACCATTTCTTAAACTTTGTAATGTTCCTTCCGAAAGTAATCTTTCTTTTCGTATAGTATTGGTGTTATATCCTGCTGATTTAAGTGCTGTCAAAACATCAATTTTGTATTTAATAGACATTATATCAAGTCCTTTCCTGTGGGAGTGGAATTTTAAGATGCTTTCTATTTCCCATTATATTATAACACGTTATTACATTAAAATCAATGTAATAATTACACAAAAATAAATGTAAAACTTTGGCTATTTTACCTATTGAAATTACATCAAAAACAGTGTATAATATAATTACAGTAAGGGAAGCGGAAACGCTTCTGGAGCTGAAAATAATTATCGGAGGTACGAAATATGAGTACAATGGATTTATTAGCAAAGATCAGAAGCCTTAAGGAATTAGAAACACTTATCTCGGAAGCTCAGGAAGAGCTTGACAGCATCAAGGACGAGCTTAAAGCCGAGATGACTAATCGCAATACAGAGGAGCTTGACGTTGATATTTTCAAAATCAGATACAAGACGGTCAAGTCCAATCGCTTTGATACCACTGCTTTTAAAAGCACTCACAAGGAGTTATATGACCAGTATGTCAAGCAGACCGAAAGCCGTCGTTTTACGGTCGCATAAAAGAAAAGAGCCTTACATAACCGCCGACCAAAGCAAATATGTAAAGGCACTTATTACCACCGGAGTGGATTTGAATAAATTATATCAGATTCACTCCGAAAAGTCAATAGTTTGGAGGAAAATTATGAATAAAAATTATGGGAGATTTCACACGAATTAACAGCCATACATTTAGCGGATTTGGAGGTGCGTGAAAATGACTAAGCAAGAAAGAGACGAGATGATGGACAATATCGTTGATAACTTAATGCGCCTTGTTGAAATATACAACAAAAAGGGGAAGAGATTCCCGACAATGGAGCTTATCGAAAGCATTAAAACTCATCCGAACCTCAGCTTTGAGGAACGCACAAAGTTTTTGAATCTGTAATTAGGCTGCAACGAAATTTAATATTACATATCAGCAGATCGGAGACGGTCTGCTTTTTGTATATCTTCATGATTGAGAATTTTGATGAATTGAAAAAGCACGTAGAAGCAGAGAGGTAGCAAGGAAGTCTAAACTATTGCAATCCTGCTCCGGTCAACCAGCCCAAATATGGACTGGTGAGTCCAAAATTGGACTGAGCACATTTTTGCTTTCAGTACTACTAAATGAACGCCCTAAATCTAAATTAGGGGTAAAGCCATTTCTCACTAAATTATCAAGCGTCCTCCATATGATGACGGGTACTTTATGTTTTAATTGATCGTGAATTTGCACCGGACAAATTGTCGACACAGCGATTATTTAGGAGAGACCAAAATTGCGCTCACCGATTTCTTTATTGAAAGTACTTATACTATCGAGTACTGGGCAGATATAAAAAAGAGTTTAAGAGGTTGTCACCAATTTGATGAACAGTTAAAACATACGGCAACCGTTCGAAAAACGGACGCACCAACTGTTAATATTCGGTATGGTTCTTAAACGCTTTACAATGCGTTTTATGGTACTTTGATTTCATGAATGTAATTATACTATGATAAGGATAGACAGCGGTTAACGGCTGATTTTGTGGGTGGTATGGCATGATAAATCGGTGAGTCCGTGTTTTAGGGTATCATCTATGTAAATATGGCTATATAGAAGCACCACGTAAACGATTTAAGCAAAGAGGAAGCAAAGAACGAAGCGAGAGCGAACCGAGAGGAAGCCGTGAAAGTGGGAATTACTTCGTCCAAAATCCGGACGTAGCAACAGAATATTTT
>CAJKFZ010000167.1 GCA_905199285.1 uncultured Ruminococcus sp. | reverse complement strand
TATGCCCTTTTTCTTTATTTGGGTTTTATTTTTATGTTTTTTTCTTTCAAACTAATACTCCCTGCAAGCTTTCTCCACAGTTTCTCTAGCTTCTTCTGCACTCATATCAAGTTCACAGCAAGCTGCATGAAAATGTCCTCCACCACCGAGAATCTTACAGATATCGTTGACAGAAATATCGCCATTGCTTCTCATGGAGCATCTCATTCTGCCGTCCGGAAGTTCACGAATTGTGACACCTATACGAACTCCCTCCACCTGCTCAACAAACGAATTGATGCCCTCAAGTTCAGAATCAAGAATACCAGCAGTTTTCAGATCATTCAATGTAATGATTCCTGTCAGTATCTGATTATCGCAGGTAAAATGAAAACTGCTTCTGAGAATATCTTCGATCATCAAACGACCTTTAGACTTGATAAACATATTTCGTCTGCCGATTCCGTAAATATCCGCACCTAATTTGGCAAGTTCCGCAGCAGTTTCAAAGGACTGGACACTTGTATCTGAGGTTCGGAAACACATGGTATCTGTCACAAGTGCTGTATAGAGTAAGTCTGCCATTTCCTTTGTAACTGTAATACCCATAGCTTTTATCAGCTTGAAGATAATCTCGCTGCAAGCTCCGCAGTCTTTCTCTACATACCGATAATCTGCATCAGCAAACGTATTATAATGATGGTCGATGCAGAATGTGAAATGCTGATCGCCATATGAGCCTACCCTCTGTGATGATGCGGAATCCACTGCAATATATACTGGATTTTCGAGTTTATCCAGATTCACTTTATCCGTCATGTACCTGTGTATGCGTGGAATATCGTCCTGCCCTGCCACATCACATTTCTTTCCGATTGCCTGCAATGTAATGGCAAGTGCAAATGATGAACCGATACAATCGCCGTCTGGGCGGATGTGATAGACGATTCTGTATTCATCGTATTCTTTCAGCTTTTCAGCCATTTCTTGTATTGTAATATCCATGATACACCTCGCTTATTCTCTTTGAGTTTGTACAACTTATCCGAATGTCTATTATATACTTACTATTTCTATCTCAATTCCAAGGAAACCATACTGAGCCTGTTTCTCTCTGGAATAATAGACATCCATATGGTTCGGTTCGGGAACTTCATTTGCTCTATATCCGAGTTTGCTTCAGTTCTGAATCCGACATTTCCGCACCGCCCATCGCCTTCATTGCACCGACCGATCCGCCGTAGCCGCAGGCAAGCTCCGCCACCTTGCCTTTCTGTCGCAGGTGGCCGTTGATGCCGTGCTTGACCACCGGTACGCCGAAAATGCGTAAAGCGGAGGCACAGTAGATGTCCTCACCACCGGCGAAAGCCTCCATGCGCCATGTTTCACCTGCCAGCCATGCGATCACACGGGCTTCGATAGCAGAGAAGTCTGCCACGATGAACTTATAGCCGTGTTTCGGCACAAATGCCGTGCGGATAAGCTGTGAAAGAGTGTCGGGAATATCTTCATAGAGAAATTCCAGAGCGTCCATATCGCCGGAAAGAACGAGGTTACGTGCCGCATTCAAATCAGGGATATGATTCTGCGGCAGATTCTGCAATTGTATGATCCTGCCAGCCTCACGACCGGTGCGATTTGCACCATAGAACTGAAACATTCCTCTCGCACGACCGTCCGAGCAGACTGCATTCTGCATTGCCGTGTATTTCTTAACGGATGACTTGGATGTCTGCTGCCGGAGCTGCAGCACTTCACGAAGCTGCGGAGATACAGTGCCAATCAACTCCTGCACTTCCTTCCTGCCAAGTGATTTTATTTCCAGACCGTACTGTGCAAGCCAGCTTTTCATCTGCTGTACGGAATTCGGGTTGTCCAGTCCGGTCAGCTCACGGAGCTTGGCGGTCAGGCGTTCCTTTGCTGTGTCACCAATGCGGATTGCGTTCCGGACAAGAGGCAGATCAAGCTGAATGCCACGGTCATTGATTTCCTGATCGAGAATGTATTCCTCCCATACGAAATCTGGGACAGGAAAGCGGCTGATTTTTGCCTCGATTCCCATTTCTGTTTCCACATCACGTTTGTTGTATGTCTTGAACACCGCCCACTTGTCGGGAGCATCTTCGTGGGAATGAAACAACGGCACATCATCTTCATAAGCATAAGGGACAGAAAAGTACCGGATGAGTGCCTTGCCCTCGGACATTTTCTGCTGTTCGAGCTTCAGCACCGAGCCGACACCAGCCAGCGTCAGCGGCAAGCCGAGATAAGCAGATGCCACCATCGAACATCGCCACGAGGATGGATCGAGATAGTCACCGACCGAATCCTCCGGAATGCTATAGCTGCGGAAGATTTCAGGATGATTTCGGTGCAGCCAGACCGACAGGCAGACACGCTCGAAAGAAGCGTTAAAGCTATGCTTCATGACAGAATCGTCAGACAGGGCATGGAGAATCTGATTGGGGAGCAGTTCACCGCAGGCAAGGTCAACGACCTGCACCGGAGCATCGTCCACAGAATAGGCGAACAGCAGAATATCAAAAAATGGAGAATCAGCGTAGCGATACACACCTGTTTTGGTAATGTCCACATCGCTGCGAGTTTCCAGATCAATCATCAGCTTTTTCATAGTAACTCCTTACTCCCACCCACGGCATTGCCGCAAACTCCTAACCGGAGCCCGTCCCCTTTGTCCTACGGACATCTCCCCACACTGTGGGGAGTCACCCGCTCGTCTGTCATTCAGTTAATTACGAGAGAAAATCGTCATCGTTGTCCTCGTCGGCGAAATCATCTTCGGCACGGGACTTGCCGCCAAGCGGCTCACCGTCACGAAGTTTCTGAAGGTTGTTCAGACCACAGGCAATGCCACGGTTGCCGTTCGTATTAAACGCATAGAAATTGATCGAGGCTCTGCCGTAGATGCCGGAATACAGCTCGCTGGTGTCGAGAATCGGCTGACAGTCGGCATCGACCACACCGGGCTTTGTCGCACTGTTGGCATTGATGAAGTAACAGCCCTTGTAAGCATCATCATCCGGGCGTTCTAGATCACCGTCTCTCAAAGGAGTCTTAATTGCCTTGAGTGAAGGCACGGACTTGCCATTGCCCTTGAGCTTGGACTGACCTTCGTCGTAGGCTGCCTGAATTGCTGCCTTGACCTTCTCAATAGTGACCGTATCACTCTTGGGCATGATGAGCGAAACGCTGTACTTGGGCGTGCCGCCGTTGATTGCCTTCGGCTCGTTCACCACGAGGTAGCTGAAGCGGGTGTTCTTGCCGGTGATGACCTTTGTGGGATTTACAAACTTTGCCATGTTATTCTTCCTCCTTGAAATCTTCGTTTGCCGTATTCCATGCCGGACGCTTGTCCGACGCTGGTACAAGTGTTGGCTTGCCCTTCGGCCTTTCGATTAGAGAGCCGAGCAGGGTATCAAATTTGCGTTTGCCAAGCAGCTTGGCCATTGCGGTCACGCCCATAAGCTTCTGCTCGTAGGGGGTGTAGCCTGCATCTGTGACAACTGCTGCAACGGCAGCTTCGTCTGTGTACTTGCGATTGGAGCGACCTTCCACAACCTTGAAGCCGGGGAAGTTTCTGCCACTGACTGCCTGTTCAAGTGCATAGCTCTTGATGTCGTTCACCCAGCCGATGAAGGCTTCTGCCCGGTCGAGAATGATGCTGATTTCATCATCGGATAGGGTATCAGGAACAGCGAAGTCGTATTGTGCCATTTGGATATTGTATTCCGCACGTTTTCGCAAGTTGCTTTGACCTTACAGAACTGACAGTGTTTGCCTGCCTTGTAGTTGCCCTTACCCTATACCGCCAGTTCTGCCGCTGGAATCAGGACTTCATCTGCCCAGCGGAGCAGTTCGTCCTTTGAAATTTCGGCAATGCTGGTGTTGTCACGGCGAGGCTGGAAGATGATCATGCGGATGGTCTGAATGTCGTACAGGCTTTCAAACAGATTCAGTGCACCGAGTGCATACATCCGCATCTGTGAGTTTTTCTCCGATTCTACGAGGATTCCGAGTCCGTACTTGAAATCGATAACGGTCATCGTGCCGTCCGCCACGATCACGCAGTCGGCAGTGCCGAAGCTCTCCGCTACCCAACGGGTAAAATCGAGTCTCTGTTCTACCAGTACCAGCGGATCGGGACAGGTTTCCCGTGCCGTCTGCACCTGCTCCATAACGAACTCGCAGTAGGCATCGGTGTGTTCCGCCATTTCCTCATCGAAGAATTCCAGATCGTTGGTGGGATCACGCGCCTTGTGACCGAGTGCCGTGTTGACCTTGAACTCTGCACAAAGATGCGCTTCACTACCTTGCTGTGCGTAGGGGCTTTCGGCGCTGCCGCCAGCGTTCTCCTTTGCGGAGGGCGGACAGTTGATCCAGCGTTCGCTGCTGGACGGAGAAAGCAGTGCATGGCTCATACTAACCCCTCCGCTTCTGCCAGCAGTGCTGCGTAGTCGGACTCGGCAAGATCGGAGAGCTTTTCTGCACCGTACTTGACGATCAGCTTCTTGACCTCCGCCGTGTGTCCGCATCTGGAAATCTCCGAAAGACGGCTGCGGAACTGCACAAAGGTGACAGTCTGCGGTTCAGATGTGGGCTGTTCCACCGGTGTATCCTCTTTTGGTGATTCCTCTTCCGACGGCGGTTCGTAGATAGTCTCAAAACCGTTGAGATACTCTGTCGTTGTCTTTGCTGTCAACGCCTCGACCGCCTTTGTCAGTGCATTCAGGGCATTGATCAGCTCGAACATGGTCTGCATAATTTTTCCTCCTTTGACTTGGTAATGGGAGAGGGTGTAATTCCTCTCACCATACAGGTCGTGGATTACCTCTGAAAATTAGCCCCCTCGAAAAATTTTCTGATAATTTCTTCAATCCGCTTTTTGTGGTTGGTAACAGTCGGTGACGACATTCCCAGAATAGCGGCAGTTTCCTTCACATTGAAGCCTTTGAGGTAGTGCAGCTCATAGACCTGCCGCTGACGTTCCGTCATGGTTTCAACCGCCGCACGGAGCATCTCCACCTCCGGAGATACCGGCTTGGAGTCAGTGATACCTTCAATAGCAGCTCTTTCGGACTCGTGTTCGTCATCCTCCATCACATAGTCAATAGAAAGATTCCAGTTTCTGGGAGCTTTTTCACCCGGATGCTTGTCCTCCCATTCAGCGATCTGCTGCTTTTCCGTCGCTGTCAGCTCCGGGCGGCCGTTGCGGAGATTGCTGCGAACTTCTGCATCATCCAAAGCATGAAGCAGTTTGATGTGTTCCTCAGTGATGACCTTGCCGGAGGACGGATCGACCATGCCGGGAATCAGGATGTATTTCTGCCCAATAGCATCGGTGTATGTATAGGTACCTCTTTTGGCAGTCGGTGTCTTGTGAATTCTCAGTTTTTCTGTGTTTGACATAAAAAATTCCTCCATTTTTCGTGAATGGAGGAATCGATCGGCTGCAAAATGGCATGACAAATATGACCGCACTCCGGAAGGAATTTCACTCCATTCGGTTTGCAGCCGTCAAGCTCAAAATGACAGCCTTGTTATTTGATTGTCCCATACAGCCTGTTGAGCAACCGGTGTCAGTCTGTATGAGTCGGCAGTTTAGTGTCGTGCTGGGGACAAGTCCTTTCAATACTCATAGGACAGTTTCTGAGATTTTAGCAGAATTGATTTGCTCTCTACACATCTACTGGAGAAAAATAGAACGTTGGACGAAAATTTCAGAAATTATCTTGTCTGGTGAAGAGAATGTGCAAATCGGTAGGGCTTGTTCTATCGATAAGTAGTAGGTAAATTTTTCGTAAAAACTGCTTCCATCCTCTTTCAAAATTATATCAAATATGGTATAATATAATTAAATCTTTAGTTTTCATGTCAAATCAGAAAGTTTATGCCAGAAAGGAA
>CAJKFZ010000166.1 GCA_905199285.1 uncultured Ruminococcus sp. | reverse complement strand
CCTCAGATGGGATCGCCATGATCATAATTCCGTTTTTAGAAAGAATACGTTTGAATTCTTCACCGCAATATGGTGCAAAAAGAGTTACAATTGTATTACAAGAATTGTCCTCAACCGGAATATGAAAGACGCTAGCAGCCGCAAAAGTTATGTCTTTTTTTCGTTTTGCAGCCATTTCCGCAGCAATTTTTGAAACGTCAATTCCATATATTTCCGCCGAAATTCCAGCACTTTGAAGTCTGTCACAAATCGCAGCAGTGTAATATCCCTCACCGCACCCGGCATCGAGAATCACTCCGCCATTAAAATTCCTTTCGACTGCATCGCAGAGAGCATCTTTAAGCGGAGCATAGTACCCTTTCTCCAGAAAATCACGTCTTGCCCGAAGCATAAGTTTGTTATCTCCGTGAACAGTTTTACCAGCGTGTTTAGATAACAAAAGATTCACATAGCCGCTTTTGGCAATATCAAAGCAGTGATTTTTTTCACAAATATAGCTTTTTTCTGTGAGTTTCATTCGTTTTCCGCAAACAGGACAAGTTAAAATACTCATGTTCTCACCTCAGAAATAAATAACCGGATCAACCGAACGCTCAGAAATTTCCACATCAAGCTGTGGAAATCTCTCTTCAAGAACACGGCGCAGTTCCCATAAAACAGGATTCTCCGTATGGAAATGTCCACAATCGAACACAACTATGTCGTTGGCATTTGCATCTATCCAGACATCATGTTTCACGTCGCCGGTAATAAGAGCATCACAATTTTTTTGTTTCGCTAGCTCCAGCATTGAACCTCCGGAACCGGAACAAAATGCGATGCGACAAATTCCCTTTCTTGCAATTCTTGATTCACGTACATATTCACAGCCAAAAATTTGTTTTAACTTAATAGCAATATTGTCCGAAAAAACCTTTTCATCAAGCTCAATTATCCAGCCAAGATTGAGTCCGTTGCCAAGTTCTTCAAACGGTTCAGGTTCTTTTGCAAAACTAAATTTCTCGGAAAGCATTTTCAGGATTACTCCGTTAGTACCATTTTGAGCAATATCAAGATTAGTATGGATACAAATTGCTACAATATTCTTCTCTGAAAGACTATAAACGGGATGTCTCTGTGTGAGCTTTTTAATTGGATCAAAAATAATAGGATTATGTGATATAATCAAGTCTGCCCCCTTGCATGACGCTTCACATATCGCTTCATAGCTTATGTCCAAGGTCAGAAGGACCTTGCTGCATTCCATATAATAATTTTCGACAAGAAGTCCGGAATTATCCCATTTTTCCTGATAATTAAACGGATATAACTCATCAAGATACGAATAGATATCATTAATTTTAACAATCTCAGTACCTTTTTTAAGTTTATGAATCAATGAATTGATGTGCACCGCATCATTTTTCTTTCCTGCTTTTTCAAGAGCAATACACTTTTTTTCAAGACGTTCTAACTGTTTCTGACGATATTTCTGTGAAAGTGGTTCAGATTCATCGAAAAAGCCGGCAATGGACTCATACTCCGTAAGATACCGCCAATCCTCATTATATTCTGCACAAATCACAACGTAAAGTTTATCCCCATCCTCAACGACTTTTTCGGAAACAATTTTAAGCTCAAAATCGTACAATTTCTTCCGGAGATACTCAATTTTAGTCATCGGTTGAAGGATCCAGCGAATTTTTTCATACTTGTCACAATCGACATTGGAAATAATTTCAGCAATCGTCTCGCCGCCCATTCCGGCTATTACAATGTCTGAAACATTTTCATATGGGACATTCTCCAGTCCATTCGACAAAATTAAATCCACTTTATCTGAAATCCCGTATTTCCCAACTGTTTTTCTTGCGTATTCGAGAGGTCCTTCCTTAACATCCGAAGCAATAACCTTGCTGCACTTTTCACTTAAAATTAAATCCGCTGCAAGATATGCATGGTCTGTACCAACGTCAACGGCTATTCCCTTCCCGGAAACCAATTCTGCACAGGTTTTCAATCTATTATCAAGCATTTCTGCACCTCATTCACTAAAAAATAACAGCGTGCCGTTTTATACAGCACGCTGAAAATCGCATTACTTAGAAGCAAAATAAGCGTTGAGCTTTTCAACGAGAGCATCCGGATCTGTTCCATGAACGGCGCAGGCATCCTCGATCGATTCACCTCTTGAAGCAGGGCATCCAAGACAATGCATACCCATTTCAAGGAAAAAAGGCGCAACGTTGAAATCAGCGTCAAGAATATCTCCGATGATTGTTTCTTTTGTGATCTGCATAGCAATACATCCTTTCAATTTTTGACATTTATACGAATAAAATCCAAGCACAGCCAGAAAAAAGCTGTGCTGAATGGATTTATCGACAAATTAAGCTTCGTTCATTTTTGCAAAGCACTCGCTGCAGTAAACAGCTCTGCCTTCCTTTGGCTCGAAAGGAACCTTAGCCTCGCAACCGCATGAAGCACATGTAGCAGTATACATAACTCTTTCTGCTCTGCCAGCATTTTTTCTTGCGTCACGGCAAGCCTTGCATCTCTGCGGCTCGTTTACAAAACCTTTCTCTGCGTAAAATTCCTGTTCACCAGCGGAGAAAATAAACTCATTTCCACACTCTTTGCAAACTAATGTCTTGTCTTCGTACATTTTTAATACCTCGCTTAAAATATTTGGACCACGGTTGGACTTACACCTACATCTTTGTTAAACAACGCTCTTGATTTAAGCTACACGGTCATGTTCAATTTGGAAATTAGTACACGGATTTTTTTCCGGGCACGCTGAACTGCATTATCAACTGTTTTTTCTGAAACGCCAAGTTTTTCGGCGATAGATCGGTAACTTAATCCTTGCATACAAAGATTAAATACCTTTAATTCAGTTGAAGATAAAGCGGACTGGATTCCGCTTGACAATTCAGTTATAAACTCTTTATACAAATAAATGCTTTCCGGAGTTTCATCAACGGACAGCTCATCTGCTTCGATTATATCATCAATGCTTTCCGATCTGAAAGATCTTTTTGAACCGACTGCCGAAATAGTACGCATACGATTTACAATGCAAACTTCAGCAAATGTTGAAAATTTAAATCCTCTTTCAAATTCAAAAGAAGCAATTGCCTTAAGAAGAGCTAATATTCCTTCCTGACGCAGATCCTCACTGTCGGTATTTGAATATGCATAAATTTCCGATTTAATAGAAATAAGTCTGGAGTAGCGAGACAAAAGAACTGCGGCTGCACTTTTATTATTTCGTGCAAGCTTAACCAATTCTTCGTCCGTTTTACTACAAAATTCATTCAAATTGAAGTCCAAATCGAACAAGATATCCACCAACATTCCGAATTGTGCTGTACAAACGGCATTTTGCCAACATAATCATTTTGTAAAGAGTATAGGCAAGCCCGTTGATCCGAAAAATATCGGATCAACGCTGCCTGATTCATTTTATGCTTCTGGATTCTTTGCAGCTTCCTCTTCAGCAGCCTTCAAAAGCTCTGCCATATCGAAGCTGAAATTGTTCTTCTTAGCTGGCTGCGGCTGTTTAGGCTGTTCCGGCTGAGAAGGAGCATTATTTTTATTATGTGAATTAACTGTATTATTATATCCTGGATTCTTCTTCTGGTAAGATTCTGCCGAACCTATTTCAGCAAACGGATCAGCGGACTTTGAAGCCATTTTCTGTGATGGAGTTCCAAGATCAGACATAGCAGCTTTAGGTGCTTCAGAAGCCTTAAAATTAGCTTTTGGAGCCTCCATTTTCTTCACGTCTTCAGACTCATTTTTGCTGACAGCCTTACGTGCTTCACCAATAATAAGCTGCGCTTCACTCATACGGTCTCCTGCCTGGCTTGTAAGACGATTAAGAACGGATGTAATGTCATTAAACTTTGTGTTAACGCTTTCAATCTCGTTAAGAAGCATTGTGCGGACTGTAGATGACATCTGATTAACCTTGTCAGCATGGCTATTAGCGTTTTCAACTGTCAACTTTGCCTGATCATTAGCTTCCTTGATGCAGATTTCAGCTGTTGTATTTGCATTAGCAATTGTTTTTTCAGCAGTTTCATTAGCTTCATTAAGAATCTTTTCAGCCTTTTCTTGCGCTTCTGCCGTTGCTTTATCAGCATCGATTTTTGCCTGTGTTTTCAGTGAATTTACAGTCTTCTGAGCTTCGGCAAAGAGCAATCCCATCTGTGCAGTAGGATCAGATGCACTCTCTTTAAGTGTAGTGATCTCGCTGTTAAGTTTAACGATTTCGGCATCTTTCTGTGCGATTGCTGCTGCATTATCCTTAGTCAGCTTGTCAATCTTGCTGTCCTTTTCCGAAATTTCCTTAGACTTAGTTTCAAGTTCTGATTTGATTTTTGCAAGTTCCTGCTTAGTCTTTTCAAGCTCTTCATTGTTTACTGCATTTGCAACAGGTGCAGGAGCAGCAGGCTTCTGTTCTGCAGTTTTAAGCTGAGAGCGAAGCTTATCAATTTCTTTCTTTGCAGCTTCAAGAGCAGCGGCTGTCTGAGGATTCTGCTGTACATTTGGCTGTGCAGTCGGAGCAGAAGAAGCCTTAGATTCAGCGTCTTTAAGCTGAGATTTAAGTTTATCTATTTCCTTTTTCGCAGCTTCAAGGGCAGCAGCAGTCTGAGCGTTAGACTGAGCAGCAGCGGCAACAGCTCCTGATCCGCCGGCTTTAAGCTGTGAAATAAGTTTCTGATCGTCTTCATGCTGTTTTTTAAGCTCTTCAATTTCCTTTTTAGAGCTTCTCAAAGCATTGTTTGAAGCATTGAGTTTCTCCTGAAGGCTATCAACCTGATTACGGTATTTTGTCAGCTCCTGAGGATCGGCAGGACCGGTTACTTTAGCTGATTTAAGTTCTCCCTCAAGGGAAACGATCTTAGAGTTAAGCTCATCCAGATATGTCATAACGTCTTCTTTGACAAATCCTTTTTGACCGATTTTAGTTTCTCTTAATATTGTTGGTTCATCCATTGCAAACTCCAATCCCCTACGGTAAGCCGAGGTAATAATAATTAAAAGAAATACACCTTACAATTAATTATAACACATTCAATACACAATTTCAACTATTAATATGTAGAAATTTCATATAATTTTTAGTGCATTTTAATATATACGCTCTGTCAAAATCAACTTTGAGTATATATCATGTGCAAATAAATCTCGAAAGATACTATTTGTATACCACAGTAATGATTATCTTCTTCCAAATTCAAGAAATGCATAAAAAACTAAAAGCGGTTTCTTCAGAAGAGAAACCGCTTAAAAGATTTAATCAGTTGCCCAGCATCTTAAAGATGTCATCAAGGTCATAATCAGGAGTTGAAGTAGGTGCCTTAGGAGCGCTATCACCAAGTCCGAGTCCATCAATAAGAGGATTATCTATCTGAATTACATCCTCATCTGAAGAAACATCAGAAGTTGAATCTACAGACGACGCTGACTCATCTTCAAAACCGGCAGCGATAACAGTGATCATCATCTCATCCTGCATATCTTCCTTAAATGCAGTACCGAAGATAAACTCAACACCGTCAGCAGCAGTATCAGTAATCATCTTTGTAGCTGCATCAACATCGGAAGAAAGAATATCTTCGGACATAGCGATATTGATGAGAAGTCTTTTGGCTCCGGAAATTGAAGTTTCAAGCAGCGGACTTGAGATAACAGCATTAGCGGCATCTCTTGCCTTATCCTTACCTGAACCGTGACCAATAGCCATATGAGCATAGCCTGCACCCTTCATGATGGTTGAAACGTCAGCGAAATCAAGATTTATGTAGCCTTCCTCAACGATAAGATCTGAAATGCTCTTTACACCTGTTTTAAGGACATCATCTGAAAGTGCGAAAGACTGCATCATTGTAAGCGGCTTGTCAAGTCCGACAAGAAGTCTTTCGTTAGGGATAACTATAAGCGAGTCAACATACTTTTTAAGCTCAGCAATACCTTT
>CAJKFZ010000165.1 GCA_905199285.1 uncultured Ruminococcus sp. | reverse complement strand
GAATCCCGATATTAATTATTTTCATTACCTCGTAAAGAGGTAATGAAAATAATTAAGGCAGAATGCCCACAGAATGAACTCTCCTTTAAAAAGTGTAAGGAACATAATCCCTTAAATTGATGCCACTGCCTACAATATTGAGAAACCTCCACTTAAAGCCCCACAATTTTATTAAAAATCTCTGACAAAAAATAAGGAGGACAGCGTCCTCCTTTTTAATTATATAAAATTTAAAATACTGTCACCCTGCGCAGAAAATTCGCAGCAGAGCCGTTTTATAAATTATTTCTTTTTCTTATTTTTGCCTTTGTTTTTATTCTGGTTTCCGCCGTTATTTTTAGGTTTTTGACCGGAAGTCTTAGGTTTCGTTTCAACAGCTTTTTCAGGCTTTTCTTCTTTTACAGAAGCCTGCTCATTCTGTGACTTTTCAGCTTCTTCCCCAGCCTTTTCAGCGTAAGCCTTACCCTTATTCAGAAGCTCTTCGTTCTGGTTTTTGATCTTCTCCTCTTCGGCACGGGCTTTTTCCGCTTTTTTCTTTGCAGCTTCTGCCGCCTGCGAATCAACCGCTCCCTTTGATTTGATTATCTGAACCTTTTTCTTCATTTCCGGAATCTGTGATTCAGGAGTATCGGTTGGAATTCCGAGCTTTTCGATCTCTCTTGCCTTGCGTCTTGCTTTAAGAACAGGATTATGCTTTCTGTCGTAAATATAGAACATTACGATAATAGCGATTCCGAGAATAAGAGTAAATATTCCCATATTGAATCCGGGAGGAGTATATTTCATAGAAACGGTATGCTCTCCCTCCGGCAGACGGATTCCGATAAGAGATCCGAGAACGATAACTTCTCCGGTATCGCCGTTATCGTTTCTGAGGTAAGTTGTTCCTGTCTCGTTATTGGTTTCTTCAAGAATAAGGCTGTCGACCTTCTTGCCGTCGATCTCGATAGTCCAGCCCGGCTCGTAAGGAATCGTAGTTACAAGAACCTGTCCTGCCTTAGCTGTTATCTTACCCTCAAGATAGCGGTCGTTGGATTTTTCAGGGTCGATCATCCACTGATTTTCTTTAAGGATGTTGATATCCTGTTCAAACGCTGCACGATCGAGCTGATAGAAGTTGAATCCGAAGGTCTTTGTTACCATGAGGTATTCGTTTGATCCTGTGTAAGTTCCGTTTGTAGGAACGATAGTAAATCTTACTTCAAGTTCTGTTCCGGCATCGAACGGCCCTAATCTTACTATAGGAGAAGAATTGGTGGTGAAATAGCTGCCGTAGCCGACATGACCTACGAAATTGCCGTTTTCATCCTTTGTATCCGATACCCAGACATTACACTGCTTTCTCATTTCAGAGCCAAGATGCATATAAACGTCGCCTGTTTCCTTGACTGTCATGTGAACGTTTACAACAGCGTCTGATGCGCCCGGAAGAGCGTCGTAGCAATCGTGAACGGTTTTTCTCGGAGTTGCATTATTGACATAATCGCTGTGTCTTATCTGAGTTTCATCAAAAGAAATCTCAGTTTCAAGCGGTGTGTAATACTCCTTAGGAATAATAGGCTCTGTAAAGTCCGCAGTATTTCCCGTCATAGCGCTGAGAACGTTATTAAGGCTGTTGAAAGGATTATCCCTTCCAAGTCCTGTAATTCTCATGATATCATCGTCAGCCATAAATCCGATAGAAAGCGCATTTGGATTCTCGTAAATATTAACTGTCGATTGCTGATTATCTTCTCTGAGATAAGTCGTTGTAAGCTCGTCGATCTTCTTATAGGAAGCGTCGAGCATATGCGAACCGGAACTTCTTGTCGGATCGTCCAGAATATATTTGATTCCGAGAAGAGAATCTGCAACAGGGTTGCTTCCCTCGTACTTGGATTCAAAGCTCTGGGTGAAATATCCCATAGTTTCGATAAAGTTAATAGCTCTTGCATTCATTACCGAGCTTGAATGCGAAATACCTTTAAGTCCGTAAGCAAGGTTATCGTTTACCATACGGGAATAGGTTTTCTCGGCTCTGTAGAAACTGTTATCGTAGTTTTCAAGCTTTTCAACGATCTCCGGAGCGCTTATAATATCCGTATACGACTTTTTATCGGAGTTTCCGACCTCTTTATAGATCTTTCTGAAAGAGTCGTAGCAGTTGTAGCCCGCTTCAAACATTACTACCGCCGCAACACAGCAGGTAAGAATATTTTTAACCTTTTTGTCCTTGATGATGCTGTAGAAATGGATATAAAGCAGATAAACCGCTGCGAGCAGAACTCCTATCGCAAGTGTTCCGAGCCATAGTTCCTCCCATTCTTCATTGCCGTAATTCATTTTAGCCTTATATGGAAGAGTTGCAACGTATTTATATCCCTTATAGTGAGGGCTGTCCTCGGTAGTATAGCCGTATGTTCCCATTTTGGCTTCAAATATGAAAACAAGTATTGCTATCAGCCCGAAAGTTCCTCCCGTTGCCTGCAAGCTGAGATTATAGCCGTCAAGGTTGGAAAAAACCTCCGCCGCCATAGAAACAAGCAGGAATGAAACGATAAACGAGTATCTGTAAGGGAGCCAGTTCGGATCCTGTCCGCCGTGCCACATCATGTTAAGAGGCTTGATGTACATACTCATAAACATGATAAACAGAAGCAGAGCGTTACCTATTTTTTTATTCGTTTTTATCTTCTTGTTGAGGAAGAAAAGCGGAACGAGAACCAACGTAAGAACACCGCAGTATATCTCCGGACGTCCGTAATATCCTGTTCCCGTATCAACGTTTACGGAGTAATACTGATTCGGAAGCAGGCAGGCGAGAAGCTCAAGCGGCTTGAACATGGTCTGGAAACTGTAATCCGGATCTGAGAAGTCAAATTTACCAAGTGCAAGAGCATTATATACCGGAAGTATCATAAATGCGCTGCACAGCAAGACGACGACGGTCGAAATTACCATGACTCCGAAGGTTTTTCCGTACTCATTGATATTTTTGAATTTTCTTGTCGTTCCGAAGAACAGATAGTAAACGAAATAAAGCGCAACGAAAATTGCGATCATAAATCCGATGTAGAAGTTTGCCACAAACATTATTGCAAGCGGAATGATGTAATTTATTTTTCTTCCGTCGTCAATAAGATATTCAACGCCGAGAATAATAAGCGGCAGGAATATCGGTCCGTCTATCCACATAGGATCAATAAGCTGGATAACAACATAGCTCATCATGGAGTACATTGTTGAGAAAACTACCGATGGAAGCGGCTTTACACGCTTTGATTTCTGAGCGTAAACACAGAACGCCGCACCTGCTGCGCCGACCTTGCACATCTGCATTATCATCATGCTTTCAAGAATCATTTTCCTCGGCAGGAACATGATTATAAGCGTGAACGGACTCGCAAGATAGTAGCCTATGATACCCATGAATCCGCCTGAAAGGTTACGGCTCCAGCTGTAAAGAGCGCTTCCGTCACCCCAGAATGCGTCACGCAGTGCCTCGAAATAGTAAATGTACTGACCGTTGAGGTCAAGAGTGAGGACCGAACGTTCTCCGAATGGGTAAACGTCGAAGCACGCATAGGAGATAAGCGTCAGAACGAATGGAATAATAAAAGCCGGAATGCAATACCAGAGGTTTGACTTATGACCTCTTGCTTCGGCTATTACATCGGCGGCAGTTCTTGCCGGTTTCTGCCCGTATGTGGTTTTTCTTGCTCTCGTACCGGCATTTTTTGCTCCGGCACGGGAAGCCTTTGATTTAGCCAATTTTGTTCCTCCTTTATACTTTTTGGACAGCATAGCTATACAGAGCAGCAGTATTTACTTCTATTGATATTTATGAAGGGGACTCTGTCCCCTTTACCCCTGCCAAAGGGATATTATCCCTTTGGAAACCCAGTATTAATCATTACAAATCCCCACAAGGGAGATTTGTAATGATTAGGGTGAATGTCAAAACAGAAAAACACCTTTTACAAGGAATCAAATGGAATAAAATCCTCTTTATATACAAAAAATAAATGCAGCTACCGCACATAGCTATAATATCCTATTATAATACTCCCATTATACTATACTTTAATTTATTTTGCAATAGTTATTGAAAATTTCACAAAAAAATTTCCCCTCCGGCGAAATTTTCGTTTCAGTCGGAGAGGAAAAGCATCTGTTTTTCTTACTTTTCTGAATTGATAAACATATCGTAGATTCTTCTTATAGCTTCGGCAAGCTCGTGTTCGCTGACGCCGATAATTACGTTAAGCTCGCTTGAACCCTGATCTATAAGCTTTACATTGATTCTTGCATGAGCCATTGCTGCGAAAATACGTGCAACAGTACCTCTTGTGTTCTTCATTCTGCGTCCTACTACGGCAAGAATAGCGATTCCGTCCTCGATCTCGAGATGATCGGGATTAACTGCCTTTCTTATTTCGGAAAGAACTTTTTCACGTACAGGTTCGAGCTTCTCTGTGCTTACAGTAATGCTCATTGTGTCGATACCGGAAGGCATATGCTCGAACGAAATACCGTTTTCAGCGAGAACAGTGAGGATCTTCATACCGAATCCAGTCTCATTGTTCATCATTGCCTTTTCTATGTTGATAGTGCTGAAGCCCTTTTTGCCTGCGATACCTGTTATTGTATGGCAAAGACTTTCCCTGCTGAAATCGTAATCATCTGAAACGATCATTGTTCCGGCATCTTCGGGCTTGTTTGTATTTTTTATGTTGATCGGTATACCTGCGCTGCGAACAGGGAAAATTGCATCCTCATGAAGAACGGATGCTCCCATGTAAGCAAGCTCACGAAGTTCACGGTATGTGATGACCTCAATAACGTCGGGATCTTCAACTATTCTCGGGTCTGCAACGAGGAATCCGGAAACGTCAGTCCAGTTCTCGTATATCTCAGCCTTGACTGCATTTGCAATGATAGAACCGGTAACATCGGAGCCTCCTCTTGAAAAAGTCTTGATACAGCCCTCCGTCGTTCTTCCGTAGAATCCCGGAATAACGGCGTTATCCAGTTCCTTGAGCTTCTGACGTACTGCCTTTACCGTTTCATCGAGAAGAAGAACGCCCTTTGTATCAAAAACAATAACGTCGGCAGCGTCCACAAAATTGAATCCGAGATAATTTGCAAGAACCTTGCCGTTGAGAAATTCACCTCGGCTTGCAGCGAAATCCTTAGCCGGACGCTCTTTAAGCTCTTTAACGATAGCGTCGAATTCAGCTTCGAGCGACATATCTATGCCAAGCTCTGAAATAATACCGTTGTAACGGTCTTTTATCATCTGGAAATCTTCGGAGAAATCCATGCCGCTTCCTGCAAGCTCGCAGCATTTATAAAGCATATCGGTAACCTTGATATCGTCGGAAAATCTCTTTCCCGGTGCAGACGGAACGACATACTTTCTCTTTTCGTCACTTTTTATAATAGCGGCAACTTTTCTGAACTGATTAGCGTCGGCAAGACTGCTTCCGCCGAATTTTACAACCTTATTACCCATAAAAACCATTCCTTTATAATAATGTATATATCCATTTTGACATCAATATCTATTATATTCCTATTTTTCAAGAAAATCAATTGATAGATAAGACAAATTTAAGGATTCATTCCGTGTATTTTTGGTGAATACGCTTGTACGTCAACGGTGGACAGTTTTGATTCACTCTTTAAATCCAACATGATTTACTTTTTCCGACCCCACAAGGGAGACACTGTCTCCCTTTAACCCTCTGCCAAAGGGTGAATCCACCCTTTGGAAACCCAGTATTAAGTATATCAAATCCTCTAAAGGAGATTTGATATACTTATGGCTGAAAGCCATAACATGAATATACCATTTGATAAAAGCTAAGGAAAAAAAATCCCCCTTATACGCAGTAAAAGCAAATCCTGCCGTTTTAAAAATAATCAAAGTCCGAGGATTGACAATTTATGCTGAAAATGATATAATGGCGAACCGAAGCGGCAAGGAGAAGGTCGCTGTCGTGACGGCGGCTTATCCTGA
>CAJKFZ010000164.1 GCA_905199285.1 uncultured Ruminococcus sp. | reverse complement strand
CTATATACTTCCATATCATAATAATATCATGAAAAAATCTCCATGTCAATAAAATTTTTATATTTTAATAATTTTGTATTCAAAATGAAATAAAAGCTGCCGTATGAGCGTACAGCAGCTTCATTATTATCAGAACCTGTCTTCACAAGATAATGCACACATCTTTTCGGTAAATTTTGTCGCCTTACTGCGTCAAAAATCCTTGCCATACGTCAGTATGCCTGCGAATTTTTTTCTTGTAATCGACAAAATTTACTCGAAAATCTGCACACATATCTTATGAAGAAAGGTTCTTACTTTTTCTTGAGCTTTAACATTTTATAAACGAAAAGTTCGATCGAAATAAGTCCGACTACAACTGCGCCTGCAATAAGAGCTATCATGCCGAGATTTCCCTTATCGTCGGAATCATCTGAGTCTTTGTCCTTTTTACTTCCGCTTTCGGCATCTTCATCATCGGCTTTGGCAGTTTTGGACGGTTTTTTATCGTTCTCTTCGTCATCAGATTTTGTCGGACGTTCCTTGTCAGTGGAATCATTTGACACTCCGGCAGAATCGCCTGTGCTTCCTGCGATGATACCTCCGTTTTCCTGAGCGGAAAATCCTGCGAGCCATGCAAGCGAAGCGTTCCAGTTGATAGTACACTCGTTTACCGACCATGCTTCAATATGATCCATATAGCATTTCTGAGGAGCAATTTCTCCCTTGTTCCAGCCTGAACCCTTTACCCAAGGATCCTGCATACCGGAGTTAGGACCGCCTGATAATACTCCGCACGGAGCTTTCGGGAAGGCGCTGTCGACCTGATTAGCCCAGTAGCGGTGGTGAGGATTTTCGATAGCGTTTTCGCCGTAGCCTGTAACGTATGAATAGTTCATGGCGTTTCTGCCGAGAATATAGTCAAGACCTCCGATAACGCCGTTCATATATTCATCATTTTTGGTGAGCATATATGCGTAAGCCATTACGATAGAGTTATCGGCAACGAACGAGTTTGAACCCCAGAGATAGCCCTTATCGCTGTCGTTGTAGCTGAGGGTACTCTGAGCGTACGGAAGTCCG
Source organism: uncultured Ruminococcus sp. (assembly GCA_905199285.1). Classification (GTDB taxonomy): domain Bacteria; phylum Bacillota; class Clostridia; order Oscillospirales; family Ruminococcaceae; genus Ruminococcus. The sequence continues at coordinate 4,950 of CAJKFZ010000164.1, read as the reverse complement.
TAGCCCTGCGATTCTTCGAGTCCGATATAGTAGTCAGCGGCAGAACAGATATTCTCGATTACCTTGTTGTGATCCGAGGAAGAGAGCGAATCTTCGTTGAGTGAAAGACTGAATGTTCCGAGAGCAGCAGTATTTCCCCAATCAAAGCTTCCCACGGAATCAACGCTTTCTCCGCCGTTGAGCGAGGACGGAAGTTCGAGGAAGAACTTTGAATCCTCCATATCGCTGTAATATTTGCCGTCGCCTGTTGTGAGGAAAAGCTCGCAGGCTGCCCAGTAGAATTCATCGTCAACGTTATCATCGCCGTAAGCTCCGCCTCCGACAGAGCTGTCGAGAGGAGCGAATTCCTTTGGATTCTTCAAAGCTGCTTCGTATGCTTTTTCTGCTGCTTCAAGACATTCGTCAGCAAAATCTTTATCGTAATCTTTCCAGAGACGTGCTGCCTGAGCTGCGCAGGCTGCAAGATTAAGAGTTGCGGCTGTTGTAGGCGGCTTGACGATTCTCTTCATCTCGTCGTCTGCCGGAGCAATTCCAAGACCGGTCCATTTTTCATCGTGAGCCTTATGGTAAGCCATACCTTCATATTTACCGTCCTGAACGATCATTTTAAGCATCCATTCCATTTCCCAGCGAGCCTCATCGAGAAGATCGGGATTGCCGTTGGAACTTTCGGGAAGATACATTGTGCCGTCCGCATAAACGTCATCGTAACCGTATTTAAGAGCAGTTTCATACTGGTTCTGCATCATCCAGAGGGAGAATCCACCGTTTACAACGTATTTTCCGTGATCTCCGGCATCATACCAGCCTCCGGTAACATCGATAGAATTACCTGTGCTTCCGTTTTCCCAGTCAGACATGATTTCGGCATTATCGGTCGTGTGTCCGGCAGCTCTTGAAAGAGCCTGTTTATCGCCGGAAGTTATGTAGTCGCTTTCGATAGCGATACCGCTTCGGTTCTGGTAGAAATAGTTCAGAGCGTCATAAAGCAGGCTTGAATAGATCTCAGAATCTCCGATAGTGAACTGGCAGCTTGTGCTTCCGTCCTCGGTTTCGATATAGTAAGTTCCGGCTTCGTCGAAACCAGAAAAATCAATTGTGTGAACATCGTCGTCGGAATCCTTATCGTAGCCGAAAGGAGAGGTAGTTCCGGAATAGACTGATTTGCCGGAATCGTCTTTTATCTCAAATCCGATACCTTTTTTACTGTCGCTTAAAACGGTCGCACGTTTTGAACGTCCTTTAAAGTAGCCGACTTGATTCACCATAACTCCCGAACGAGTTTGTTCCTCGGATGCTATATAGTCGTTTTCATCGCCAGAAAGGTCGATGAGCGACATATTATCAAATGAAATAACAGTTCCGGCAGGGAAGCAGTCGCCGTTTGTATACTGACCGTCGCCGCCGAGGTGGAACGCCCATTCTGCAACATCAAGGGACTGGCTTGCCGTAAATGTAAGCTTAACCTTTTTGGTTTCGTTTGCATTTATCTGGATAGGATCCCATGTTGAACCGAGATCGGGACCGTTATCTGCCATCATGTTGTGCCATATCTCAACATCGCCGTCAAGATTTCCGATTTTCGTATAGTATTTACCGCTGTTTGAAGCGGTTATTTCATAAGATACCTCATATTGGTGTCCTGAAACTATTTTAAGCCCTCTGTGGCGGAACTGACAGTCCCATCTGTCCTCGCCGCCACGGGAAGCGCCTCCCGGATTTTTTATCGTAACGTTATAAGTTCCGCCGCTTATTTCAAATTCCATTTCTGCCGGAGCAGATTCAACTATATGCCATGGAAGTCCGACTCCTTCGTCGAAATCAGTCTGACCGAGCTGCTGACCGGCGTTTGCCTTTATCGGAGCAAGCTGAACGCAAGCCGGAACAACCGAACCGGCAGCGATCACTGCCGCCGCAGCCGCTGAAAGAGTTTTGTTTCTGAACTGCCTGAATCTCATCATAATTGCCTCCTGAAAATATATTATATTATAATATACTTTAATACTTTTTTGATTCTTTGTAAAGGGAAAAAAGCAATTAAGCTATTGAAAACTACTTTTTAACCGATATTCGTTAACATAAACAAGCTGTTTTTCGGTATTTTTTCTATATCGCTATGACTTTTTACGACATTATGCAGGCAACGCCGTACGGTGTGCTTTGCATGGTGTTGCCTATAATATAATTGTAGGAAGAATACAGGCAAAAATGCGTTCTTTCAGAAGCACTCGGAAAAAAGTTTTGTTTAAGGTCTTTTCAAAGCTTGACAAATATGGTATAATGTATCTAAAGGCAACACCGCACAATTAACGGCTAACGCCTTTGCCGTACATCTGCTTGCATATTTTTCGTCATCTTACACAAAAACTTCTTGCCATACGACAGTATGCCTGCGTCGTTTTTATGCAATCTGACGAAAAATCTGACAGCGCATCTGCACGACAATAATTGTGCGGTGTTGCCTAAATAATTTCGGGCAGCGTGTCATTTTTTATTAAACTGCCTTTACGTTTTGATAATTTTTTAACATGATGGTGATTTATTTATGAGTAACAATCCTTTCATTTCTGCTAAAAGAGATGCACTAAAGAAATATTTTGGACGAATGAATGAAATGCAGCAGGAAGCCGTTTTTACGGTGAACGGTCCTGTTCTGGTTCTTGCCGGAGCCGGAAGCGGAAAAACTACGGTTATTGTTAATCGTATCGCAAATATGATAAAGTTCGGAAACGCCTATGCGGACGAATCTGCTGCCGGAAACGACGCCGATATCGCTTTTCTTCGTGATTTTGCCGGGGGAAAGAATAACGACGCTGAAACTCTGCGTGATATTATAGCGGCTGAACCTGTTAAGCCGTGGAATATTCTTGCTATTACTTTTACGAACAAAGCAGCCGCCGAGCTTCGTGAACGACTCTGCAATATGCTCGGAGAGGACGGAATGAACATAAATGCCTCAACGTTCCATTCAGCCTGTGTGAGAATACTGCGGAGCGAAATAGAAGCTCTCGGTTACGGCAGAGATTTTACGATTTATGATTCTGATGACAGTCAGCGTATGATAAAGGCGATAATGAGCGATATTGACGTTTCTGAAAAACAGCTTGCTCCGAGAGCCGTATTAAGCGAGATAAGCTTTGCGAAGGATAAAATGATATCGCCCGATGAAATGCGCTCCGATGCAGGACAGGATTACCGCAAGAAGATAATTGCCCGTATTTACGCTCTTTATCAGGAAAGACTGAAAACTGCAAACGCCCTTGATTTTGATGATATTCTGTGCCATACCGTAAGACTTTTTGAAGAATTTCCGGCTGTTCTTGAAAAATACCAGAAGCGTTATAAGTATATAATGGTTGACGAATATCAGGATACCAACCACGTTCAGTTCAGACTCGTTTCGCTGCTTTCACAGGCGCACTCAAATCTCTGCGTTGTCGGCGATGACGACCAGAGCATATATAAATTCAGAGGAGCAAATATTGAGAATATACTCGGCTTTGAATCGCAGTTCAAGGGAGCTAAGGTTATTCGCCTTGAACAGAATTACCGTTCTACACAGACCATACTGAATGCGGCAAATGCCGTTATTTCTCATAATCACGGACGAAAGGAAAAGTCCTTGTGGACAAATGGAGGCACGGGAGATAAGGTGTACTGGTATAAGGCTGTTGACGAAACGGACGAGGCAAAATTTGTAGCCGATACGATCCAGGAGCATTACAAAGCAGCCGGAAAATATTCCGACAATGCCGTTCTTTACAGAATGAACGCACAGTCTAACGCCGTTGAGCGTATGCTTGTTAAATGCGGTATTCCTTACAGAGTTTACGGCGGTATGCGATTCTATGACCGTAAGGAAATAAAGGACGTTACCTCTTATCTCAGCTTTATAAATAACCACAGCGATATGCTTCGATTCAAGAGAATTATCAATGAGCCGAAGCGTGGAATAGGCGATTCAACTGTTACTCTTATCGAAGATATAAGCCGAGATCTCCGCCTTTCTCCATTCGACGTTCTTAAAACCTGCGAGGAGTATGCTCCTCTTTCAAAGAAGCTGAATGCTCTTAAAAATGCCTACGCAATGTTCAATTTCCTTACCGAAAAGTCAGAGGAGCTTCCGCTTGACGAATTTCTCGATGTTCTTCTTGATAAAACAGGTTATCTTGATTATCTGAAAACGCTTGAAAATGCAGATACTAAAATCGAAAACGTTCAGGAACTTCGTTCCTCTATGGCTAAGTATATGCAGGAATCGGATGAACCATCGCTCAGCGGATTCCTTGAGGAAGTCGCTCTTTATACAGAAGCCGACAGGGATGACGGTTCGGACGATAAGGTCACTCTGATGACTGTCCATTCGGCAAAGGGACTTGAATTTGATAATATTTTCGTTATCGGTCTTGACGACGGAATTTTCCCCAGCTCACGCTCGTTCGACAGCGAAGAGGATATGGAAGAGGAACGCCGTCTTGCTTACGTTGCAATTACTCGTGCAAAGAAGAGATTGTATCTTGCCAATGCCGCTCAGCGTATGATCTTCGGACAGACCCAGAGAAACGTTACTTCACGTTTTATGCGTGAAATAGGCAGCGATCTTATCGAAAAGCATGATAATGCCGCAGCTATGAAAAATCAGCTTTCGGGAAATGATAATACTGTAACAGAGGTTCATTCAACATCTCTCCAGCAGCAGCTTGCAAGAAATAAAATGCACACTGAATCTGCTCCTAAAGCAATAGATACATATTCGGCAGGCGAAAGAGTCTTACATAATATTTTCGGCGAGGGAACTATTCTTTCCGTTAAGAAAATGGCAAACGATGCAATGCTTGAGATAGCCTTTGAGAAAGTTGGAACTAAGAAAATTATGGCAAATTACGCTAAGCTGAAAAAATTATAATCACTTAAAAAGGAGTTTTTTATGAGAAAAACTAAAATCGTATG